>NZ_BACW01000478.1:0-24041 GCF_000333315.1 Curtobacterium sp. B8 | reverse complement strand
TCCGCACGTTCGCGACCGAGGACGAGGCCGTCGCCGCCGCGAACGACACCGAGTACGGCCTCGTCGGGTACGCGTTCACCGAGGACCCCGCCCGCGGCCAGCGCCTCATGGAACGGCTCGAGACCGGCATGCTCGGACTGAACACCGGCATCGTGTCGAACGCGTCCGCGCCGTTCGGCGGCGTCAAGCAGTCCGGCCTCGGGCGCGAGGGCGGCGGCGAGGGCCTGCACGAGTACCTCGAGACCATGTACACGCTGACGCCCGACCCCTTCGGGCGCACGAAGGGAGCGCAGCGATGACCATCGAGAAGGACGTCGTCGTCATCGGGGCCGGCGTGACCGGACTGATCGCGGCGAACCGCCTGGTCGCCGAGGGCCACACCGTCGCCGTGCTCGAGGCCCGTGACCGGGTCGGCGGGCGCACCTGGACGAACGACATCGAGGGCGTCACGCTCGAGATCGGCGGCCAGTGGGTCTCCCCGGACCAGACCGCGCTGCTCGAGACCCTCGTCGAGCTCGGCCTCGAGACCTACGACCGGTACCGGGAGGGCTCGAGCGTCTACATCGACCAGCACGGCTCGCGCACGGAGTACACGGGCGACATCTTCCCGCTGCCCGAGGCGACCGCGACCGAGATCGAGCGGCTCGTCGCCGTCGTGGACGAGTACGTCGCGAAGGTCGATCCCGACCGTCCGTGGGAGACCCCGGACGCCGCGGCGCTCGACGAGCTCTCCTTCCGCGAGTGGCTCCGACGGCTGAGCGACGACCGGGTCGCGACCGAGAACGTCGAGCTGTTCATCGCCGGCGCCATGCTGACCAAGCCCGCCCACACGTTCTCGGCGCTGCAGGCGCTCCTCATGGCGGCGTCCGCCGGGAGCTTCTCGAACCTCGTCGACGCGGACTTCATCCTCGACAAGCGCGTCGTCGGTGGCATGCAGCAGGTCTCCGAGCGGCTCGCGGCGAAGCTCGGCGACGACGTCCACCTCAACGCTCCGGTCCGCACGCTGCGCTGGGACGACGAGGGCGTGGTCGCGATCGCCGACGGCGGGGTCGAGGTCCGTGCCCGGCAGGCACTCGTGGCCGTGCCGCCGCCCCTCTACTCGCGGATCTCCTACGAGCCGCCGCTGCCCCGGCGTCAGCACCAGCTCCACCAGCACCTGTCGATGGGCTTCGTGATCAAGGTCCACGCCGTGTACGACCGGCCGTTCTGGCGGGGTGCGGGACTCTCCGGCACCGCGTTCAGCCCGTACGAGCTCGTGCACGAGGCGTACGACAACTCGATGCACGGCTCCGAGCAGGGCACCCTCGTCGGGTTCGTCTCCGACCAGCACGCGGACGACGTCTTCGCGCTGTCGGCCGAGGACCGCAAGGCCCGCGTGCTCGACTCCCTCGCGCACTACTACGGCGACGAGGCCCGCCGCCCGGTCGTCTACTACGAGAGCGACTGGGGCACCGAGGAGTGGACCCGCGGCGCCTACGCCGCGAGCTTCGACCTCGGCGGACTCGTCCGGTACGGCGCCGACCAGCGCGCTGCGGTCGGGCCGCTGCGGTTCGCGTCGAGCGACCTCGCCGGGCACGGGTACCAGCACGTGGACGGGGCGGTGCGGATCGGTCGCGAGGTGGCCGCCGAGATCGTCGCGGACCTGCCGCAGCCGGCGGTGCGGTAGACGGGACCGGACGACCGCCTGGAGGCGCGGTGCCGGCCCGCACCGCGCCTCCAGGCCTCTTCCTGGTCGCCTGGGTGGGTGCGACGCTCGCTGCGCGTACCGTCCCGGCCATGAGCGACACCACGAGCAGCCAGCCGTCCGACGCGGAGCGCGAGTACACCGAGGACCTGCCGGACGGTTCGCCGTCGGGCAACGCCACCGAGGACCCGTCGCAGGACAGCGACCACGACTCGGGCGGCGAGCCCGAGGAGCCCGAGGCGGACTAGGGCGTGTCTCTCAAATAGTCGCGGCGGGTCTGGGATCGTCGTCGGGTGAGTCGTTTCGTGCTGCTGTCGGATGCCCAGTGGGCTGCCGTCGCCGATCTGCTGCCCGGCCCGACCGGCCGGAGAGGGCGACCGTTCGCGGACGCTCGGACGATGGTCGAGGGCATCGTGTACCGGTATCGAACCGGGATCGCGTGGCGGGACCTGCCGTCGGTGTTCGGGCCGTGGCAGACGGTGTGGAAGTGGCATCGCCGCCTCGCCGGCGATGGACTCTGGGACACGGTCTTCGACCGACTGTTGGCCGCCGCGGATGCGGCCGGGCAGGTCGACTGGTCTGTGTCGGTCGACTCGACGATCGCCCGTGCGCATCAGCACGCGACGAACATCGCCCGGACCACAGGGGGCTTCGTCGAATTACACGGATCCGGGCATCGAGCCGCCTGACCACGGCGTCGGCCGCTCACGCGGCGGCCTGTCCACGAAGGTGCATCAGTTCGTCGACGGCAACGGTCTTCCGTTGCTCACGATGATCACGCCCGGCCAGGCCGGGGACTCGCCCATGCTCCTGCCACTGCTCGCCGACCTCCGCGTGCGCCGAAGCATCGGCCGCCCCCGGACCCGGCCGGACCGGGTCCGGGGCGACAAGGCGTACTCCTCCCGCGCGATCCGGCAGCACTTGCGCTCGCGTGGCATCGAGTCCGTGATCCCGGAACCCCGCGACCAGCAGGGCCACCGGCTCCGGCGTGGCTCCCGTGGCGGACGCCCCGGAACCTACGACCCGGTCGACTACAAGAACCGCAACGTCATCGAACGCGGCTTCTGCCGGTTGAAGCAGTGGCGGGGCCTGGCAACGCACTACGACAAGCTCGCGATCGTCTACCGCGCCGCGGTCGTCCTCAACGCGGTCATCGCCTGGCTACGCCATTTAGGAGACACGCACAGAGGTGCTCTTGGTGTAGCTGGTCCGTTTTGATCCGTTATGATCCAAAGAGTCTGTTTGTTGGCGTTTCGGCGCTCACCCCTGAGGAGTTCTGTTGCGGAGAGGTTTCGCGGCGATTGCCGCGCTCGTTGCTGCCGGCCTGGTACTGATCGCCGCGACGCCGGCGCACGCGGACCCGAGAACGATCGACCTGGGCAGTGGCCGGAAGCCGATCTCTGCAGCCGTCAGCCCGGACGGGTCGACCCTGTACGTCGGCGATGACAACTACCGGGCGTTGCTAGCGCTTGCAACATCCACCGAGCAGACGATGTTCACCCGAAACCTTGGCTACGACTCACCGGAGTCCATGGCAGTGAGCCCGGACAGTTCGACGATCTACACGCTCCAGCCGCGGATCAGCGAGCTCGTCGCGTACTCGAACACGGGCGCCTACGGCTGGGGAGTGTCCGTCGCCGGTTCGAAGATGGCGCTGAACCCGGCGGGGACCGAAGCGTACGTGACCAGCAGCGGACTCAACCGACTGAGCGTGATCTCGACCACCTCCAAGTCGGTGACTCAAACCATCACCGTTCCCGGTGGTCCTGTCGACGCGGCGGTCAGCCCGAACGGATCGATCGTCTACACGGCGAACCCGGGCAACAACACGGTTTCCCTGATCTCGGCAGGCACAGTCCTGCAGAGCGTTCCGGTTGGCAGCGACCCGGAAGCGCTCGCGGTCGCCCCGAACGGCGACGTGTATGTCGCCAACACCGGTGACGGCACCGTATCCGTCATCGAAGCTGGAACCTCGCGCGTGCGCACCACGGTCACGGTGGGGACGCAGCCCACGGCCATTGCCTACAACTCAGCCAACGGTGACATGTACGTCGTCAACCGGGGTGACAACACGGTCTCGCTGCTGTCCACGCAGACGAACACCGTGACGCTCACCGAGCGTGTCGGGTCCGTGCCGGTTGCGGTTGCGATCAACCCGGTCACGGGTGCGGCGTACGTCGCCAACAGCGGCGCCGGGAACATCACCGTGCTGCCGCTGCCGAAGCCGCCGGTGTTCGAAGAGGAGACGCCGCCGGGCTCGGCGACGGTCGGTACCGCGTACTCGTACACCTTCACTGCCGACGGGGAACCGTCGCCCACGTTCTCGGTTGATGGCGATCTGCCGGCAGGATTGACATTGACCCCCGCCGGCGTGCTCTCTGGCACGCCAACCAGCGCCGGGAAGTCAACCTTCGTTGTGCGCGCATCGAATGGTGTCGGCCAGGACGCGACGACCGACCCGATCACGATGCGCGTGGAACCGAAGCCGGAAGCGCCCGCGTTCACCGCGGACAACCCGCCGAAGTCCGCAACCATCGGTACGCCGTACTCGTTCACGTTCACCGCAACCGGTTCCCCGTCTCCGACGTTCTCGGTCAGCAAGGGGCAGCTTCCGGATGGGCTGACGTTGTCGTCCGACGGTGTGCTCTCTGGTACACCCACCAGCGCTGACACCTTCACGTTCACCGTTGCCGCTTCCAACGGTGTTGGCACGGATGCTGCTACCGACCCGATCACCATCACCGTCACCCAAGCGCCCGTTGCGCCGGCGTTCACTGCTGACACGCCGCCGGCTGCCACGACGGTCGGCGCGACGTACTCGTACACGTTCGCGGCGAGCGGTTCGCCGTCGCCGACGTTCTCGGTCAGCAAGGGACAGCTGCCCGCGGGCCTGTCCCTGACGGCAGGAGGGGTGCTCGCTGGCACGCCCACCGCTACCGGGACGTCGACGTTCACCGTGGCCGCGTCCAACGGGGTCGGCTCGGACGCCACCACTGAAGTCACCATCACGGTGTCGAAGCAGCTGGTGCAGCCGACGTTCATGGCGGTGTCTCCGCCCTCGGCCGCGACGGTGGGGAAGCGGTACTCCTACCAGTTCACCGCCGCAGGAAACCCCGCTCCGACGTTCACTGTGACCTCCGGTCGACTTCCCGCCGGCTTGACGCTGACTCCGCAGGGTCTCCTGTCCGGCACACCCACCAGCACCGGCACATGGACGTTCACCGTCACCGCGTCCAACGGCATCGGTACGGGTGCGTCCACCGGTTCGATCACCATCGTCACCGCGGCAGCTGCACCATCGACCACCAGCAACGGATCTGATCACGAGCCGACCTCCACGAGCTCGGGGGCAGCGGCGCCGGTGGCCACGCCAGTCACCGCTCGAGCAACGTTCACTGGCTGAGTTCCCGACATGATCCGGCGTCTCGTGCGGCGGCCACGACGACACGTCCTGCTCGCCGCGGCAGCCGCCGCCATCGTGATCAGCATCTGCACCACGATCATCGCGCTCGCCCATGGCGCAGCACACCCAGATGCCAACCTCGACTCAGGCGCACGCGCATCGGCAACACCGCACGCCAGCTCGCCCCCGCTAGGGACACCGTCGGCGACTGGTACGGCAGCGATTGATGCCCCTACGGCGACCACGGTCGCGGCAGTGACTGGGAGCAGCGTCGCGATCAGCACACGAGCCGGCGCTGCTCCTACTCGGACGCTGCAGAACCCGCAGCCCTCGGGAGCACCGTTGGTGTTCCGCGTGGTGCAGCGGTCCGGCCAGTGGCTGGAGGTCCTGCTGCCGGTTCGCCCGAATGGCAGCACGGGATGGATCCGCTCGAGCTCGGTGTCGCTGTCGACTGACCCCTACGCCGTCGTGGTGACCGTCGCAACGCACACGCTCGACCTCTACAACCACGGCAGGCTCATCGACACCTACCGCGTCGCGACCGGCACCGGAGGAACCCCGACCCCTCGAGGACGATTCGCGTTAACTGAGCTGTTGCAGCCATCCAACAGCGGCTACGGTCCCTACGCCTATGGGACGACCGCGTTCTCGGACGTGCTCAACTCATTCGGTGGGGGACCCGGTCAGATCGGCCTGCACGGCACCGATGACACATCGAGCATCGGCCGAGATGGCTCCCACGGCTGCGTTCGCATGCGGAACGCCGACATCACTGCACTCGCGCGGCTGCTGCCGCTGGGAACCCCCTTCCAAGTCCGCTAGGCACGCAGCTGGGGCAGACGGAGAAACCTCCTGATCGCAGCGCATGCCTAGCGTTCTCAGGGCTCGATGCGCTCCATCGCCAGCACATCGAACGTACGACGCTTCCGCGTGGAGGCAGAGCGCGACGGCCGTTGCCGCACCCGCCGCGCGGTCTTCGAGGGAGACTCCCCGAACTCGGCGGCGTACCGCACGGAAAACCTCCCGAGGTGCAGCAGCTGCGCCGCGCGGGCGATGTCACCAACGGTGCGGCGCTCGGCGGAATCGAGCAGCATCTGCCGGGCATACAACATCCGGATCTGCCGGAGGACGTTCATCGGACTCTCCGACGTCGCCGCTCGAACGAGCTCCTGCAAGCGCCGTGGGCTGATCCCGGCAGCGGCCGCGACGTCGGTGATCGTGAGTACCTGATGGTAGGCGCTGTCCATGAACTCGAGCGCCCGGACGACTTCGTCCCGCATAGCGGAGAGGTCATACCCGAGCTCCCGCAAGACCCTCCTCTGATTTTTTGAGACAGAAGCGTTCGCGCCGTCGGCCAGCTGCCTCCTAGGACTGGTGTCGTGATCGCCGTCAGTCACCCGTTCGCTCCCCATGGCGTGTTGTCGGCCGCCGCCATGGCGGGTACCGCGGCGATCGGATTGTGGCCGCTTGCATCGACTTTGATCTTCCAGTCGCCGTGCTGCCACACAAGGTTGGTCCCAGCGGCTCCCAGCGCGCCCGTCGCGGTCGTGACGAGCAGATACACCGTGGCGTTGGTTCCGTCATAGGACTGCATCACGAACCCGGCCGGGCTCAGCGGGCTGCATGGAGCGTCGTTGCGTCGAGCGGCGGACGTGGCAGCGGCTTTGCCGGGACCATCTGCGAGCGTCTGCGGCAGGGCGCGAGCTGCGAGGTTCGGGTCCGCGCAGTATTGGGTCGCGTTGTATGCCGCGTAGAGGGCGCCTTCCGGTGTGCGTGAGTAGCACGACCAGTAGCCGGCGCCGTTGTGAAACGCGCCCGCGGTCACGCTGGATGCGATCGTGGCTGGCCCTTGCGCACTCCAATCCGTCGACGGCGACATCACCAAGTCATTGCTACGGCTGTATGGCAGCACGCGGCCGCAAGCGCTTTCCGTCGTCGCTGCAGTGACTCCAGCGGACGATCTGGTTGGCCTGGTCACTGCGCGCGGTGCGGGACTGCTCTCGCTCGCGATAGTGAGCGCTACGCCAGCTACCGACGTGACAGCGACGAGGAAAATCAGCGCGGCCGAGAATCGCACTTCAGGTCACCGCCCCGCGGATCTGTCGGCTGGCGTTCGTGTGGGCAGACTCTTGCCGGCACATGGTCACCATTGGGTGGGCGGGGCGGTGTCCTCAAGGACAAGACCGCCAGCGTGCCACCCAAAACGCGAAGGCCCGTCCGACACGTGCCCTCTTGGGACGAAGAAGTCGCAGTACCGAAGCGGCTGGGCGACGGCGTAGTGGCGGTGCGGTGACCGCAGGAGAACACCAGTATCGGAGAGGACGTGGTACGCCATCACGATCGTGTTGATGCTGACGCCAAGCGCTGCCGCGGCATCCCGCAGCGAAGGCAGCTCTTCACCAACCTCGAGTGAACGAGCTGCGATCGCGCCGGTGATCTGCTCGGCCACTTTCTGCCACTGTTTCACGGCCCATCGCGGAGGCACGCTCGCAGTACATGCAGAGGCGAACCTCGTCGTTGACATCTTCATAGCTGGGGGACGTTGAGGAGGGGGGGCTACGGGCGGGGACGAGACACTGCCCGTGCACGGCGCTCCTGCATCACACGGTCCAGGACCGTGAGCAGGTCGTGTGAGATGGCGCCGGGCCCCCAGGGGCCGTCGAACTTCACATGCACTCGGTCGACTTCCGTGATGGTGCACCAGTAGCCCTTCCCCCACAGCCGGGGGATGTAGCGTTCCTCGCCAGCAGCCCAGGTGTACGACGAGGAACTGCTCGCGAAGACATCTCGATCGGCTCGGTCACGGGGGAGCGGCGTGGAGTCGTTCATTGCGCGATCCGTCCCTGCTCGTGGCGGTGCCTCGCGAGGTGCGCTCCGCTTGGCTGTTGATCGAGGAGGGTCGACGGGTCGTCGACCCAGCTCGTCAGCTCGTCGAGTGCTTCGCCGTCGTCCGCAGTGTCGTCGGGTGCTTCGTGGCGGCCCGGGAACGTCGGCGTGTCTGCACTGCGGGAGGGACGCTCCCTGCGCAGGGATTCGATGGGGAACATGATCAATGCCAGAGCGGTTACGCCGAGGCAGATGCGTGCCGGCCACGACTGGACGAACGCGACGACCGTTGCGAGGGGCTGTGCGATGTGCCCGTGGACTGCGCCGATCACTTCGTTGAAGGTGACGGTGTCGGGGTCGGCGACCTTGTTGCCGTCACCTTTAAGGACAGCGGTGCCGTCGTGCACGGACTTGATGCGGTGCGTGTAGATCGATCCGTCTGCCCGTTGGACCGAGACGACGTGCCCGGGGGCGAAGTCCTGCTTGGTCGCGGGTTCGATGAGGATGATGTCGCCGTACTGGTAGGTCGGGACCATTGATTTGCCGTCCACCACGACGAGCTTCGCGCCGCTGAGGAGTGCGATCGCTGTCGGTGTCAGCAACGTCGCGACGATGAGTGCGACGACAAACCAGCGTGTATAGGAGAGGAAACGCATCTTCTGCCTTCGGGTGCAGCCGACAAAACGGGGCGGGGAGCGTGGTGCGAGGCTCGCGGTGATGTGGGAACGGCACGCAGCGCCGACGATGAAGTCGGCGCCGCGTGCCGGCGGGTGGGTTAGGAGCGCGGGACGCCGGCCTGGATGGCGTCGACCTCGAGGGTGAACTTGAGCGTCTGGCCCTGGGCGGAGTTGTCCGTCGTCGACGGCAGCCACGCACGGAGCTTGATCGCGGTGGTGAGGCCGGTGCCGAGCTTGTCGGTGCTCGCGATGGTGTTGCCGCTGAAGTCGGAGATGCTCTGCGCGGTGGACCACGTCGAGCCACCGTCGGTGGATGCCTGCACGAAGACCTGCTTCGCGAAGGCGGTGCTGGCAGCAGTGGAGACGTCCGGGGTGAGCTTCGCGGTCCAGTCGATGTCGGCCGTGCCAACGTTGCGGACGTTGATGTTGAACGTCTGCGCCTTCGTGGCGACATCCGACGCCGCGACGGGGATGACGTTGGTGAAGTTCAGCGGCGTGGTCGACGAGGCGTCGTCGGCGAGGTTGCCGAGGATGACGGTGCCGGCGGTGAGCTGGTTCGCGGCGACAGTCTTGCTGTCGGTGAACCAGGCGCCGGTGGCGATGGTGCCACCGAAGCCGATGCTGAGCAGGGCGATGGATGCGACGAGGATCTTCTTCTTCGACAGCTTGGACTTGGTGGCGGTGCTGTTCACGGGTGGGTCCTGCACTTTCAGGGATTGGGATGTGACGGGTTCGGGTGCGGAGCAAGGGGGAACGCGGTGCCGCCCCGAACCCGAATCGAGACGGCACCGCATATGCGGAACGGGAGGACCCGTGCCGCCTGGCGGCCCACCCGTTACCCGCGGAGGAACCGTCAGCTGTGTAGGGCTCATGCCCCGCGACGGCGGAGATGCGGTCCCCGCTGCCGCGCCCACGGACGCGTCTGATCGTCGGTGGTACGGGAGCAACTGTAGAACAAAAAGGAACAAAACGGAACAAAACCACCTAAAACGGGGGTGAACCGACCGTGGTCACCCCCGTAAAGGGGGTCCGTTCGGCCGTGAAGCGCACCATGTCGCCGGGGCGCGCTCCGTTCAAGGTGTATCTGCACCAAAGTGCAGTAACGTGTGCTCTTCCACCCGTTACCCACGGAGTCAATATGTCAACGCGCCTTGAGCAGCTCTTTGATGGCTATCCACCCATTCTTTCCGCGAGAGAACTCGCGGAAATATTGGGGCTGAACAACAAAACTGTTTACGAATATCTTCAAAACGGTGATCTCCCGGCGTACCATATCGGGTCGAAATGGATCATCGTGCGTGACGAAGTGCTGGAGCACATCCGGAGCACCTCGAACACGCCGGGTGAATCGGCTCCGCCGGGGCCGCGAGTGGTGGCAAAACATGACGTTGAATCAGTCCAATAGGTAGGCCGACCGTTTCGCTGGAGTGCGGGCGGAGGATAATCGAAGACAGCCTCCCTATGAATCTGCCTATGCTGGCGTGGTGTTGGCCTCTGAGGTTCTCCGGCTCTTTACGACGCCCGCGAATGTGCCCGTAATTTCGGGGCGCGGTTCGATCGCTCATCGCCGAACCGTGCTGCGGATCGACTACGCCACAGACGAGCACGGAGCGCGGAGGCTGCTCCCTGAGCCACTCGAGCTCACCGAGATCCCGCTCGCGAGCATCTATCTCACGCAGTACCACGGCATGTACGGCGACGAGCCCATCATTGAGGTGGCGCAAGCTATCGAGTGCCGGGCGCCTGGTGGGGCAGTCGGCGACTTCGTCGTCGTGGTTTACACCGACAGCATGCCGGCGCTGCTCGGAAACCGGGAGATGTACCTCCAGCCTGTGCTCCACGGCGTCGGCGTGATTCGCCACCAGCAGAGCGCCACTGAATTCAGCCTGCGTATCGGCGACAATGAGGTCATGTGGGGGAGTGCTGCGTATAAACACGATCCAGTACCACTTCCGGAAGCAGAGGCGTTCTTCGCTCGGCCGAAGTTCTACCTCAAAATACTCGGCAGCCCGCTGTTGGGGGAACCGGTTCGGCATCGCCTCTTCAGCTTGGAGCCCTCTTCAATCGCTTTAGCGGAAGCGTATAGAGCGCCCTCCCGACTTACATTTCGGGGGCACGTCATGGCGCCACTTGATGATCTGCCTATCGTGCAGATTCAAAGGTGCCAGTACGTAGAGGGGGAGTGGATGCCAGGCGGAGCGGAAGTCATTCACCGGTACAACTAGACAGCAAACGGCGGCCGGGAGAGATTCTCTCCCGGCCGCCGCTTGTTGTGTTGGTCGAGCCGACTAGGCCTGCGTCACAGGGCATGGGCGGCAGAGCTCGTCGCCCTGCCGCCCATGCCTCGATTGCGGTTAGTTGTGTCGACCGATGCGGCGCTTCCGCAGGTGGGTCCAGATCAGCAAGATCCCACCGATGAAGAACAGGACCAACGCCACTCCCATCGGCATAGCAACGTTCGCGCCAGTGAACGCGAGGGAGTCCGCCGCCGCTGTGGCGGTCGGCGTCGCGGTAGGCGATGCGACGGTCTGCGGCGAGACCTGGATCGTGAAGGTGTTCACGAAACCGTCCTGCCGGATCGTGATGACGTGCGGGCTTGCGTGATTGAACGTGATGGTCGCGTCATCTTGGCCCAGCGCCTTCACCGTGTCAGTGCCGATGCTGGACGTCACCGACACGCGCTTCAGCGAGGTGACGGGATTGCCGTACTTGTCCACCTTCACGACGTCTACCTCAAGCGTCGAGCCCTGCTTGGCCGTGATCGTTGCGTCCGGCTTCTCCCCGGATGTAAGCCACTGCGTGACGGAACCGTCCGGCGCGACCTCCCACACGGGTTCGTCCTTCGACTCCCACCGCTGCGGAGACACGACCGCTTTCAAACCGATCGGCTTCGCGGGATTGACGATGAGCTCGATCCGCTCGACCGCCTGACCCTGCGAGTTCTTCGCCGTCACCACAATCTCAGGCGAGCCGATATCGGTCAGCACGCCCGAAAGCGTTCCGTTCTTGAAGGTGACACCGGTGGGGAGGCTGCGGTCCGCGTTGGCATCGCTAGTGACCGTGTAGGTCGGAGCTGGGTTCCCCGTGGCCCCAAAGCCCGTGAAGCTGAAGCGCTCGCCCGCAGTCACCGTGCGTGACAGGCTGACGTCCGACTGACCGTTGAACAGCGGAGCAGACAGCGGCAACGCCCTCCCAACTGGCCCAACCGGATTGCTCGTCACCGTTGCAGACTCGCCGTTCGCCGAGCCGGTGACCGACACCGTGATCTGCGCGCCGATTTCCACGTCGGTTAGTTGGTAGGTCTTCGACGTTGCGCCAGAGATTGCTTGGGAGTTCCGGAGCCACTGATACGTGTACTCACTGTCACTCGGCCATCCGGACAGCTTCGCGGTGAGCGTCTCTCCGACTCGCGCGGTGCCGGCAACGGTGACCGTGCCCGGCGTGTACGGTCCCTCGAACTTCGCGAGCGCGACGACGTTGCCGCCGCCGAGAGACTCGTAATGCTCCAACCCGGTGCCGGTGAACGCGATCCCCATGTAGGCATCACCATCTGGCTGCGTGTGGAGGTCCGCCGGCGAGAGCGGCAGGCTGCCCTGCAGCTGGCTCTTGGTCGCGTTGTGCACCTCCCCGTCGTCCGTGGCGAAATACAGCGACCCATCAGGCGCGAACCCCATACCGTCAACACCGGCCTCGAGGCCCACCACAGTCGTGACCACCGTTTGCTGACCCGCGGGAAGCTCGTACACCGACGCGTTGACGGACTTGCCGAAGTAGAGGTTGTCGCTCGCGTCAAACGCGAGGCCGTAGAAGTACTCGGTGCCGGTCTGGTGGTAGCGGACCTGGACGTTCGGGTCAGTGGACAGGCTGTTGGCCGAGACCGTGAGTGGCAAGGCGCTTGCGGCCACCTGGTACACGGTGGGGTCACTGTCAAGAGTGAAGGCCACATCGCCCTTGCTGTCGACGGCCACCGCCGCCGGCTCGCCGCCCTCAACGGTCAGCACCGTCTTCGTTGACCCGCCGGGGGTTGTCGTCGTAAACCGGCCCGTCCCGTGATCAGCGGCATATAGGAGGCCGTCGTGGATCGTGATGCCCTGCACCGACGATCCTCCCGCGACGGTCAATGATGCCGGCCACACGGTCGGTGCTGCCATCGCCGGAGTGGCCGCAACCACGGCGCTCATCGTGAGCAGCGTCATCGCGGCGCCAACTGATACGAGACGCCCGCGGGTACTCGAGTGGGGTGACGTCAAGACGTCTCTCCTTCTGTCTAGGGACTGCACAGACACTGGCAGCTTGAAACAGCATGCATGAAGCGGTTCATTATGGCACGAAACGGTACAGACTGGTACCTTGCGTTTGACGAAGGCTGCCCCTGTCCCCTGAATGCCGAACGAGGGGGCTGACTCTTCGTCTGGTGCAGGGGTGGCTGCCTGATCCGTGCCACCCCTGCACCTTCAGGAGGGCGACACCCTCGCGCTTCGAGGCGCATCGACGTGGGTCGGCAGCGGTCTTGACTGCCTGCGTGGCGCTCGCCTCCAGTACGGCGCTGCGCCCAGCGTCAGTAGCTCGACATCGCATACCCCGTATGGGGGTGAGTCAGTCGCGCACCAACAGCTAGAGTGTCGGACATCTACACCGTTTTGTACCGTTTTAACCTGCGAGGAATCATGTCTTGTTCAGCCGTCAGCTCACTGGTGTGCACGGTTCCTCCGGCCCAGCCAGCGCAAAATCCGGCGTCGGGGCTTCTCGACGAGTTGCTGCACTGGGCAGCGGCGAACGCCGTTCCGTTGCTCATGGCCGGGCTAGCGTTGGTGATCTTGGTCGCCCTCGGCGCGGTGTACTTCGGCCGTTCGCGCCCTGCACCTGACGTCGCGCAACTCATTGGGACGAAGCGTCGAGGACGGAAGGGGACGGCCGTCATGGCCATCGCGAGCGCCTGCGCGCTCATCCTCGGCGCATCAGTGCCGGCGTATGCAGCGGCGAAAGCCGCCGTCCCCGTGGTCAAGACGAACCCCATCAAGGTGGGGACGATTGTTGTCACCGGACCCGACGGCAAGGCCGTTGCGTACAACAAGGCTATGACGGTTATGCCGGGAGCGACCGCGACCGTCGCGGCGCCCGTATCCAACATCGGCAAAGTTCCGATGAAGCTCTACCTCTCGTCGTTCACGCTCGCTGACACCAAGAAGCTCGGCAACGTCACACGGTGGCAGGTGACCACGTCCAACGTCACGAAGATCAGCGGACCGCTCTCTGGCGGCCCGCAGCAACAATTCACTGTCCTCAAGCCAGGCAAAGCGATCAAGCTTGCGGTCAAGATTCAAGTTCCGACCTCGGCCAACAATACCTACCAGCGTGCGAGCTTGCGCTACCGGCTTATCCTTACGATGACGCAGACCACCTGAGTTCACGGCAAGCAGCAGGCCTCTGAGCCCCTACCGCTCGCAACGCCATTGTGGCGCTCCATCCCTGTAGCTGACCGTTCGCCGTCCTATGATTTGCGTGGTTTCGCTCGGGGCACGGTTCAGAGTACTGATTGAGCCCGCGGACTGATCACTTGCGCGCGGAGGCGGCCGGGCCTTGGCGTCAATAAGCAGCGGGCGGATTATTGCGGTTCACCGCGCACCATTCAGGCTGCTGGGACTGCCGCAGGTGCGGTTGACTCCTGACGGGTCGGGGCATTGGTTCTGCTGGGAGTACGTGCTCCATGGTGGAGGCGTATCCGGGCGAGTTGCGCCGCGATGTGATCATGGTCGCCCGCACAGGCGAGACATCGGTGCGGCAGGTCGCCAACGGCTTCGGCGCCGCTGAGTCCTGTCTGACCAGACGGTTGCGAATCGCCGACCGAGACGACCGGCAATGGTGCTGTTAGGGTTCCGCCGATGAGAGCGGTTTGCAAGCCGAGCTGCGGGAGGCGCAGAAACGGATCCGGCTGCTCGAGCAGGAGAACGAGATCCTCCGCCGAGGAGCGGCGTACTTCACCCAGTCCCAACTTCCCGAATTGATCTATCCGCTGGTCCTCGAACTTGCCGCAGACCGGATCCCGGTCGAGGTGGCCTTCCGGGTGCTGGGATTGCTCGAAGCAAGGGTTCCCACCGGGGCCCGCGAGCCGGTGACCGATCGCGACTGAGCTGACCGGCGTCTAACCCACGCAACCGTCATGCGCGCCGGGACAACCCGATGCTCGGATACGGGCTCATTGGCAACAACGTCCACGTAGCCGGCTTGGTCGCTGCACGCGAAGAAGCGAGGCCTGAACCGTGAGGCCAGCACACCGGTGCACAACGATAGGTCCGACGCGCGTTCACGGCGGCGGTTCCGGACTGGCTGTGGCTGACGGACATCACCGAATCCAACATCGCTGGTCGGGTGCGCGTCCTGCCGGCCCCGACCGTCATCGATCGGGCAGGCTATCGCTAGATCGCTCGCTTTCGGAAACCCCAGCTCCCGGCAGCCACCGCGACCGGGTCCGCTGGGTGGCGAGCTCAGTTCGGATCACCTACCGCTCCTGCAGGCGATCCAGGTAACGAAACGTGCAAGTCAGGCGTGTGGCCAGACACGACGCCAACGAGGTCGTCGTGTCTGACCGCACTACGGTGATCACCTGATTAAGAGATCTTCCATTTCTGGGATGCGCTTCCATCGCACTTCGCGATTTGCTGTTGCACGCCAGTTGCAGCGGTCCCGCTTGGATCAGCGAGGCACAACCCCGATGACGGGTTGTACATGGATCCGTCGTCTCGAGGAACCCACCACTGGTAGCTGAGCCCGTTGCAGTCCCAGAGCTGCACGACAGTACCCGGTGTGTCGCCCTTCATATCGAGGCACTTCCCGTTTGCACGGAAGCTGCCGTCAGACCACGTCGTCCATTTTTGCCCCACCGACGATGAGTCGCATGCAGCCAAAACTACAGCTGTTCCTTGGGCGGCCCCGTTGCCCTGGATAGTCAGACATAGGTTACTGCCTCCCGGGCCACCGATTACCGCCGACCCAGTCTGGGTCACTGAAGCCAACGATGAGACGGACTGAGAAGCAGCCGACCACGGGCCGTACGTGTACGAGACTTGGTACGAAACGTTTCCAGGCGGTAGGCAGTATCCGGCCGAATTCGCAGCCCCTCCATTGAAGCAAAACTGCGGGGCTTTGCCTTTCGTGTACTGCTGATTCGTGGCCGCAAGATAGGGGTAATAATAAATCGCGCCGGATGGGTTGTTGTTATTGCCGAACAGAGCTTGGCTGTTGCTGTTGACATTGATTCCCCACCCGAAGTAGTTAGAGTTTTGATCCGCCGCGTAAACGCTACTGTCGCCTAGATCGAAACTCTTGAATTGGACACTGCCCGGATTCTTCGCTGCAACCGGCACGTTGGTGCTGCTCTGACTTCCATTTCCCAAAACGCCAGTGTTACCCTGCCCTGCGATATAAATGCTGCCGTCGCTTGCGAGTGCCGCAATATTAGCACTACCGACACGAACATCTACCCATGTCTTGTCGCTCGGCACCTTGAACTGCTGGGAATAACCATAGCTGCCGGTATTGGAAAGCCCTGCACCCAATTGTCCTACGTTATTTGTGCCAACGGTCCAGATTGTATTATTGTTTAGTAGAAACGCAGCATTTGCGCCGTAAGATGCGACGCGTGTCGCGTAGGTTCCCGCGGGGAGGATTGCCTGCACCGGTGAGTTGCTGGAGTAGTATCCGGAGGTCGAGCCGTTTCCAGTCTGCCCCGTTGAGTTGCTGTCCCATGCCCAAACAGTGCCGTCGGATGCTAGAACCATTGCTCCCTTTGTGAGCTGAGTGACGCGCCGGTTGCCCGGAAGAACAACTTGGGTGGGGCTACCGCGGAATGGAGTGGTCCATAGTGTTCCATCGGAAGCAAGTTGCAAAATTGCACACCTGTCACTTGGACTGACAGACACAATGGTCTTCCCGGCGGGAGTTTGAACCTGCGTAGGGGTATTCACGTTCGACATGGTCCCCGAGCAGTCGCTGTTCTGCCTCATTCCGCCCCAAAACCACACGGTTCCGTCGGCGGCGAGGACGGTTGCTGCATCGAACGAGTAGGTCAGCTCAACGGCGCTACGACCGCCGGGGATCGTAACCTTCACAGGGTTCGGAGCGTAGTCAGTGGCGACGCCGAGGGACCCGCTTTGCCCGGTGCCCCAGGTCCACACGGAACCGTCCGATTGAATGTTGCCAGCGCTATCGGCGCCAGCACTGAAACTGCTGGGGATACTGCCAGTAACGGTGGACGAGTAACTGTCTGTTGTGGTCGTTTGCCCGCCGGTGTAAACGGTGGTGGGATTTTTCCCGTCAATTGTACGAGTGACCGTATATGTCGGGTGGGTGGTCACATTGTTTGCCGTCGCCCAGGACTGCTGATTGGCGCTCAACCAGCGAACAGTATTCCGATCATTGTATTGGGTCGCCGTCAGCCCGCTTACAGGCTGAAGAGTCGCGGCCGAGATGGAATTACCTGTTCTACTCTGGGTCGCTGTGAACCACGCACCACTGGTGGTTGCTGGTGTCAAAAGGCCAATGGTCACTGAGGTTGCAAGGGCAGCCACGGCTAGCCATGAGCGGCGGTGATGCCGCAACAGCGGCGGCAGGGACGCTCGTCTGCGTGTTGGAACCATGGCTTCTCCTGAGGACTGTCGAGCTGTGCGTGGGACACCCTCGTTCTCGCCAACCGGAATCAGGTCGGATCGAAGAGGGTCGAAACGGTACATTACGGTATTCGGCCTCTCAATGGGGCGGTGAGGACCAGATAGGCGCTCAGCCCCCCCGCTCTGGGGTAGAAACACCAGGGGGTGCGGGTGGTCCCGGCGACTGCGTAGCTCATCGACGCGGAGGGCGGCGGGATCGTGACTCCTCCCGAAGAGCTTCTCGAGGGGCGGCTTGCGCCGGTGGCTGCAAGGGAACGCGAAGAGGCCGCGAGTGCGCGGAAAGCGGACGAGGGGCCGGCTGTGTGGAGTGTCGAGCGCTAGTGAGTCGAGCCAGGAAGCCGGTACGCGCCGATAATGTACCTTTTGTCAGTTTGGTGGTTGATCTCCCTGCCGTGTTCCGCCCCGGGTGCAGTGGAGGCTCGGTAGTGCCGTCCCGACGGTAGTCGGAGCGGGGTGGTGCCGGTAGTGGTCGGTCTCGTACTCGACGGGTGGGACCATGCCGAGTTCGCCGTGGAGGCGGCGGTGGTTGAACCAGTCGATGTACTCGACCGTCGCGATCTCGAGGTCCTCGATGCCGCGCCATGGCCCCTTGTTGCGGATCAGTTCGGCTTTGAAGATCGAGTTCACGGCCTCGGCGAGCGCGTTGTCGTAGCTGTCGCCCTTCGACCCGACGGACGCGACCACGCCGGCCTCGGCGAGCCGGTCCGTGTAGCGAATGGCTCGATATTGGACTCCGCGGTCGCTGTGATGGACTAGCTGCGACAGGTCTCGGCCGTCTCGTTGCCGGGTCCAGAGACCCATCTCGAGGGCTTCGAGAACGAGGTCGGTGCGCATGTTCCGTGACAGCTGCCACCCGACGATCCGGCGGGAAAACACGTCGGTGACGAACGCTGCGTAAACCCAGCCCGAGAAGGTGCGGATGTAAGTGATGTCGGCAACCCACAGCTGGTCCGGGGCGGTCGCGGTGAACGCCCGCTGCACCAGGTCCGCGGGCCGATCGCCGATGGGAGCTGGGATCGTCGTCCTCGGCCCCTTCCGTTTGCTCACACCATGCAAGCCGGCGGCTCGCATGAGGCGTTCGACGGTGCAGCGGGCGATCTGGCGGCCCTCTCGGCGCAGTTGCGCGTGCACTTTCCGGGCACCGTAGACGCCGTAGTTGCTCCGATGCACCCGCACGATCTCGGCATGCGGACGACATCGCTGTGCGACCTCGCGGACGGCGGCCTCGACCTCGCGGCGTAGTAGCTCGACGGGGCAACCTGCAACGTCCTGCAGATCGGCTCGACCCCGAACTCGTGCTTGTGCTGATCGATGAACTGCGTCATCTGCTGGACGGGCGGTCGAGCTCCGCCGCGAAGAAAGCCGACGCCGACTTCAGAATCTGATTCGCGCGCCGCAGCTCCCGGACCTCACGCTCCAACTCCGCGATCCGCTGCGCGTCGTCAGAGGTGACACCCGGCCGATCGTCGGCATCGACCTCGGCCTGCTGCACCCAGTTCCGCAGCGTCTCCGAATTGATCCCCAACTGCTCACCGATCCGACGCAACGCGCCGCCTCTTGTGTTTGGGTCGCGGCGCGCTTCCACCGCGAGCCGGACCGCCCGCTCAGGAAGCTCATCCGGGTACTTCCTCGGTGCTCCCATGACTCTCATCCTCCCGTGGATTGAGAGCCTCCATCGGACCCGGGACGGAACAAAGACGCATCTGGTCTGCGGTGGCAAGGGCAGGCCGCTCGGTTTCGTCATCACGGGCGGCCAGGTGGCGGACACGATCATGCTGCCGGCGACGATGGAGCAGATCCGTGTCCCTACCGCTGGACGTCCGCGTTCCCGGCCGGATCGGCTGCGCGCGGACAAGGGGTACCTGTCGAGGGTGAACAAGGCATGGCTGCGATCACGGGACGTGAAGACGACGATCCCGGAACGCGATGACCAGATCGCTCACCGTCGGAAACGTCCAGGACGGCCGATCCTGTTCGATGCGGACGACTACAAGCGCCGCAACGTCGTTGAGCGGTGCTTCAACCGGCTCAAGCAGTGGCGGGGCATCGCGATGCGCTCCGACAAGACGGCACGGAACTACCACGCGGCGCTCTGCCTCGCAGCAGCACTGCTCTGGGCGCGAGATCAGACAGCGACGTAGTCGGCGCTCATGTCGTCAGGATGCGTTGGAACAGCCGGTGCTCCTGCCACGACCCGGCGATACACAAGTAGTCGGCGGCGACACCGGACTCGGTGAACCCGCACTTGCGCAGCACGGACTGCGACGCCTTGTTGGGAAGCAACGTCGCCGCTTGAACTCGGTGCAAGTGCAGCTCGTCTCTCGCAATTTGCACCGTAGCCGCGACGGCGGCGGTCATCAGTCCACGTCCCTCGTGACTGGCCCCGACCCAGTACCCGAGATTCGCGTTCTGGAACGCGCCCCGCACAATGCCGGTGAGATTGACCCGACCAACGATTCGCGTGCCATCAGCGAGCACAAGCGGAAGCGCCGCATCAGCGGCGAACGCTTCCAGCGTCTTCTCGATCTGAGCGCGCTGCCGCGCTTCAGTGAAGAACTCCTCGTCCCGCGTCGGCTCCCAAGGCTCCAGGTGCTCCCGGTTCTCGCGATACCCCTCGGCAAGCGTCGCTCCATCCTCGGCCCTCACGAGCCGGAGTGCGACGCCACCCCCAACTCCACCTCTGTATCCACTCGACGACCGTATCGCCAACCCCAGCGACCACTGAGCCATGTAGCAACACGCCCTAGTCCGTCACTCGCTGGCCCGGACGGGTTCGCCGGTGTCCGGGTCCCACCCGACCACGCGCGGCTGCTGCGCCTTCGGAGCGCGCGCGGGCCGCGGCGGGAACCAGGCGCGCGCCGGCGGGAGGTACGGGAGCACCCCGGCGAGGGCCGCGGCCACCCGCTCGGCGGTGGTCAGGCCGTACGGCGGGACGACGGCGCCGAGCAGCCCGAGCGCGGCGAGCACCGCCAGCCAGAACCGTGCGCGGCCGGAGCCCCGTGCCAGTCGGACAGCGCCGAAGACGACGAACCCGATGAGTCCGAACCCGACGACGTACACCACGACGAACCACGGGCCGTACAGTGCAGCGGTCCGGCCGATCATCAGGGCCTGTCCGACGAGCTGGACGGCGCACACGACGAGCCAGAGGACGACGGCAGCGGTCACGAGGGCGGGACGGGAGCGCCGAGCACCGGTGGTCATGAGCCGATCCTAGAGCCGTGCGTCCGGGATGCCGAGGACCCGCACGGCAGCGCTCCGGGCCGCCGCGGCCCAGGGACGTCCGGGGTCCGCCTGCGCGCTCGCCATCGCGCCGTCGTAGAGCAAGCAGAGTTGGAGTGCGGTCGCCTCCGGCCCGGGGTCGCCGGCTTCGGTGAGGAGCGACTCGAACAGCCCGCGCACCCATTCCCGGTGCTCGAGGGTGACCTCGTGCGTCGGGTGTCCGGCGCCGTACTCGGCTTCGACGTTGATGAACGGGCACCCGCGGTAGCCGGGCTCGTCGAACCACTCGCCGAGCAGGTCGAACACGGCCAGCACGCGCTCGGCCGGCGTCGAGCCGCGCCCGGGGAGCTCGCGCGCGACGTGCTCCTGCCAGGACGCGCTCCGACCGCGGAGGTACCCGAGCACGAGGTCGTCCTTCGTGCGGAAGTGCGTGTACAGGCTCGCCTTCGAGATGTCGGCCTCGGCCGCGACCTGGTCGACCCCGACGGCGTGGATGCCCTGCTCGTAGAACAGCCGGTCGGCGGTCGCGACGGCCCGCTCGTACGCAGGGCGCCGTCGCGGGCGGGAGGCGGGTGCGTCGGACATGGTTTGACTTTACTGCACCGATCTGTACAGTTACCAGCGCAACGCTAACCGTACCGATCTGTTCAGTCAGGAATCGCCATGACCACCACCACCGCACTCGTCACCGGATCCACCAGCGGCATCGGCCGCGCCACCGCCGAACTCCTCGCCGCCCGCGGCGTGCACGTCGTCGTCTCCGGGCGGAACGCCGAGCGCGGCGCCGCGGTCGTCGACGGCATCCGAGCCGCCGGCGGCACCGCGGACTTCGTCGCAGCCGACCTGCGTGACGCCGCGAGCGCCCGCGGACTCGCCGCCGAGGCCCTGCGCATCGGCGGGGGCCGGGTCGACGTCCTCGTCAACAGCGCGGGCATCTTCCCGTTCGGCGCAACGGCCGACACCACCGAGGAGGGGTTCGACGAGGTCTTCGACATCAACGTGAAGGCGCCGTACTTCCTCGTCGCCGCGCTCGCGCCGGGGATGGCCGAGCGCGGGACGGGTGCCGTCGTGAACGTCACGACGATGGTCGCCGAGTTCGGCGCCGCCGGCATGGGCCTCTACGGCTCGACCAAGGCGGCACTCGTCCTCCTCACGAAGTCCTGGGCGGCGGAGTTCGGTCCGTCCGGCGTCCGCGTGAACGCCGTGAGCCCCGGCCCGACCCGGACCGAGGGGACCGCTGCGATGGGCGAGGCACTCGACCAGCTCGCCGCTGCCGGCCCCGCCGGACGGCCGGGCACGGCCGAGGAGGTCGCCGAGGCGATCGTCTTCCTCGCGACCGACGCGGCGTCCTTCGTGCACGGCGCGGTCCTGCCCGTCGACGGTGGCCGGATCGCGGTCTGACGCGGCCCAGCACCGGACGGGAGGCGCGGGGCGGGCCCGCACCGCGCCTCCCGCCCGCACCGCCCCGCCGGGGCGCACCGTCAGCCGGGGTACGCACCTCGGCGCAGGTCCCAGCGTCCGACCGGTACAAGGACGACATGACCACTTCCTCCCGGACCCCGCTCGGCGTGACGCTCGTCGACGGCGGCGCGAACGTCGCACTCTTCTCCAGCACCGCCGAGCGCGTCGAGTTCTGCCGCTTCGACGAGGACGGCACCGAACACCGCACCGAGCTCCGGAACCGCACCGGCTACACCTTCCACGACGTCGTCCCGGACGTCACCGTCGGCACCCGGTACGGTTTCCGCGTCCACGGCGCGTGGGACCCGGCGAACGGCCTGCGGCACAACCCGGCGAAGCTGCTGCTCGACCCCTACGCCACCGCCGTGGACGGCTCCTACGAGTGGGGGCAGGCGCTCTTCGGGCACGACATGGAGCACCCGGACCAGCGCGACGACACCGACTCGGCGGGCGCGATGCCGAAGTCCGTCGTCGCCGACCGTGACTTCGACTGGGGCGGCGACACCCGACCGGCGACCCCGCTCACCGACACCGTCGTGTACGAGGTCCACGTCAAGGGCTTCACGAAGCAGCACCCCGACGTGCCCGAGGAGATCCGCGGCACCTACGCCGGCCTCGCCCACCCCGCCTCGATCAAGCACCTGACCGACCTCGGCGTCACCGCCGTGGAACTCCTGCCGACGCACCAGTTCGTCCAGGACTCGACGCTCGCCGACAAGGGCCTGCGCAACTACTGGGGCTACAACAGCATCGGCTTCTTCGCCCCGCACGACGAGTACTCGTCCTCGGGCACCGCCGGGCAGCAGGTCGCCGAGTTCAAGGAGATGGTCAAGGCCCTGCACGCCGCCGGGCTCGAGGTCATCATGGACGTCGTCTACAACCACACCGCCGAGGGCAACCACATGGGCCCGACGCTGTCGTTCAAGGGCATCGACAACCAGGCCTACTACCGGCTGGTCGAGGGCGACGAGGCGAACTACTTCGACACGACCGGTACCGGCAACAGCCTCAACGTGTCGCACCCGTCCGCGCTCGGGCTCATCACCGACTCGCTCCGCTACTGGGTCGAGGAGATGCACGTCGACGGCTTCCGCTTCGACCTCGCCACCACGCTCACCCGCCAGGACGGCGAGGCCGAGAAGCACTCCGCGTTCCTCGACATCATCCACCAGGACCCGGTGCTCCGCGAGGTGAAGATGATCGCCGAGCCGTGGGACACCGCGGGGTACCAGGTGGGCGGCTTCCCGGCCGACTGGTCCGAGTGGAACGGCAAGTACCGCGATGACCTGCGCTCGTTCTGGCGCGGGGACGAGGGCACCCTCGGCGACGCCGTGCAGCGCACCCTCGGCTCCCCCGACGTCTACGAGGGCTCCCGGCGCTCCCCGCTCTGCTCGGTGAACTTCGTCACCGCACACGACGGCTTCACGCTGGCCGACCTGACGATGTACGCCGAGAAGCACAACGAGGCGAACGGCGAGGACAACAACGACGGCGAGAGCAACAACACCTCGTTCAACGGCGGCATCGAGGGCCCGACCGACGACGGCACGGTGAACGACTACCGTGACCGGCAGCGCCGGAACTTCCTCGGCACGCTCCTGCTGTCGGCCGGTGTCCCGATGATCCTCGGCGGTGACGAGATCGCACGCTCGCAGGGCGGCAACAACAACGCCTACTGCCAGGACGACGAGATCTCGTGGTTCGACTGGGCCGCGGCCGACCAGGACCTCCTCGCGTTCACGACGGCGGCGATCGCGTTCCGTCGCGAGCACCCGTCGCTCCGGCCGGAGTGGTACCGGACCGCGCCCGGGGACTCGGAGTCGACCGTGCAGGTGCTCCGTGCCGACGCGCAGGGCTTCGAGGACACCGACTGGGCCGACGGTGGGAACCGCGCCGTGACGCTCGTGCTCACGCAGGGCGACGACACGGTCGCGGTGCTGCTGAACGCCTCGGAGACGACGGTGGAGTTCACGCTGCCGGAGAAGCCGGGCGGGGGCAGCTGGTCGCTCGGGCTGTCCAGCGACCAGGAGCAGGCGGTCGGCGGCGACGCCGCGTCCGTGCTGGTGCGGGACGCGTCGTTCACGGCGCTGGTCTAGACGCAC
>NZ_BACW01000479.1:0-7885 GCF_000333315.1 Curtobacterium sp. B8 | reverse complement strand
CGACCTGCACGCCGATCAGCGCGTCGGGGGTCTGGCGGAAACGCGACGGCCGAACGAGTCGCGGTACAGCGCGAGTGCTGCCTCGTGTTGTCGGACGCGAAGTGGTGCGCGAACGCGAACGAGACACCGAGCGCACCGGCGACCTGCGCGCTGTAGCCCGAGGAACCGAGCAGCCAGAACTCCGGCACGTCACCGTAGCCGGGCACTGCGCGGATGCGCGAGAGCGGGTTCGACGCCTCCATGCCGGTGAAGAAACCGATGAGGTCCGCGAGCTGCTGCGGGAAGTCGTCGACGTCGAGGCGGTCGGTCGATGTTCCTGTTCGACTTCCGATCGACCTGCAGAGGACCGACTCCGATGACTCACCTTGTTGCCGTTGGGGGCAGTGACGCCGGTATCGCCGCGGCGCTGCGCGCCCGTGAGCTGGACCCGTCGACCGACGTGACGGTGGTTCTCGCCGACGAGTTCCCGAACTTCTCCATCTGCGGCATCCCGTACTGGGTCTCGGGCGACGTTGCCGCGGAGGCGTCTCTCGCGCACCGCACCCGCGCTGACCTGGAAGCCGTCGGGATGACGGTCCGCTCCTCGACATGGGCCTCCGCCGTCGACGTCGACCGCCAGCTGCTCTCTGTCACCGGCCCGGCTGGTGAGGAGCAGATCGCCTACGACGAGCTGCTGATCGGGACTGGCGCGGAGCCGGTCCGTCCGGCTGGGATCCCGTTCGGTGAGCCGGGCATTCACCTACTGCACTCGATGACCGACGCGGAGCAGCTCGTTGCCGCCCTGGACCTTCTGCCTGCCGGCAGCCGTGTCGCGGTCGTCGGCGCCGGCTACATCGGCCTCGAGATGACCGAAGGCCTTGTCGCCCGCGGCTTCGACACGACGCTGATCCAGCGCGGACCGGAAGTGCTCTCCACCCTCGACCCGGAACTCGGTTCCCTCATCACCGCGGAGGTCCGCCGACATGGTGCAACCGTGCTGACCGGGGCGACGGTCACCGGCATCACCCCGGCCGGAGCTGGGCAGTGGCGGGTGGCGACGACGACGGCTGCCGGGGATGCGGAGGGCACGTTCGCGCTCGTGGTGGTCTGCGTCGGCGTACGGCCCGTGACGGACCTCGCGGCTGCGGCAGGCGCGCAGCTCGGGCGGGCCGGCGCGATCGTCGTCGACGAGCAGATGCGTACCGGGGTGCCGCACGTGTGGGCGGCTGGTGACTGCGTCGTGACGCATCACCGGCTCCTCGGCACGACGTGGCTCCCCCTCGGGACGACGGCGCACAAGCAGGGCCGTGTCGCCGGGGAGAACATGCTCGGTGGGTCCCGGACCTTCGCCGGTTCGGTGGGGACGCAGGTGGTGAAGGTGTTCGACCTGGTCGCCGCCCGCACCGGCCTCCGCCACCACGAAACAGCACCGCTGGACGTGTCCCCGTTGACCCGGGTGACGGTCGCGGATGACCACAAGCGGTACTACCCGGGTGCGGTGCCGTTGACGATCAGTGTCACCGGCGACCACACGTCCGGGCGGCTCCTCGGCGCGCAGATCGTCGGGGGACGGTCCGCGGAGATCAGCAAGCGCATCGACACCTTCGCCACCGCCCTTCACGCCGGGTTCACCGTCGACGACGTCATCGACCTGAACCTGTCCTACACGCCGCCGCTCGGGTCCCCGTGGGATGCCGTGCAGGTCGCCGCGCAGGGCTGGGAGCGCGCCGCCGCGGCAGCGAACCAGGCCGGGGTGGGCGTCTGATGGTGCTGGCGGTCGTCGCCGCGGCGATCTTCGTCGCGACGCTCGTGGTGGTGATCTGGCAGCCCAAGGGCTTCCCGATCGGCTACACCGCCCTCATCGGCGCGGTCGTCGCCCTCGCGACCACGGTCGTCGGGCTCGGGGACGTGCCGACGGTGGTCGGGATCGTGTGGAACGCGACGCTGACGTTCGTCGCGGTGGTGCTGATCTCGTTGATCCTCGACGAGGCCGGCTTCTTCGAGTGGGCAGCGCTCCACGTGGCCCGGTGGGGTCGCGGGAACGGTCGGCTGCTGTTCGTGCTGATCGTCGGCCTCGGCGCGGTCATCGCGGCCGTGTTCGCCAACGACGGGGCCGCGCTGATCCTCACTCCGATCGTCGTCGGGATGCTCCGCGCGTTGAACATGCCGGCGAAGGCGGCGCTGGGGTTCATCCTCGCCACCGGGTTCATCGCCGACACCGGCAGCCTGCCGCTGGTGGTGTCGAACCTGGTCAACATCGTCTCCGCCGACTACTTCGGCCTCGGGTTCGCCGAGTACGCCGCCGTCATGGTGCCCGTCGGCATCGTGTCCGTGCTGGCGTCTCTCGGGATGCTGCTGGCGTACTTCGGTAGGAGCATCCCGAAGTGGTACGACGTCCTCGCTCTCACCCGTCCGGCCGCCGCGGTGAAGGACCGGGCGACATTCCGAGCCGGCTGGGT
This sequence comes from Curtobacterium sp. B8, assembly GCF_000333315.1. Lineage (NCBI taxonomy): Bacteria > Bacillati > Actinomycetota > Actinomycetes > Micrococcales > Microbacteriaceae > Curtobacterium > Curtobacterium sp. B8. The sequence continues at coordinate 5,447 of NZ_BACW01000479.1, read as the reverse complement.
GGTCCTCGCCGTGCTGCTGGTCGGCTACTTCGCCGCCGACCCCGTCGGGGTGCCCCTCGCCGCGGTCGCGGGTGTCGGCGCGGTCGTGATCGTTCTCGTTGCCGCCCGGCAACCCGCGTTCCTCTTCGCCCGCCAGGCTGCGTCCCCGGTCCTCGTCACGACCGGCGGCACCGCCGCCGTCACCGCTGGCAGTAGTGGCACCGGTGGCGGGTCGGGGCGGGTGATTCCGGTGTGGAAGACGATCCGGGAGGCGCCGTGGCAGATCGTGCTGTTCTCGATCGGCATGTACCTCGTCGTCTACGGGCTGCAGAACCAGGGCCTCACCGACTACCTCGCGAAGCTGTTCGAGGTGTTCGGGGACCACGGGGTCCTCGTCACCGCGCTCGGGGTCGGGTTCGTGATCGCGATCCTCGCGTCGCTGATGAACAACATGCCGACCGTCCTCATCGCCGCCCTCGCGATCGGCGGAGCCGGCGCGACCGGGCTGACCCATGAGGTGATGATCTACGCCAACGTCATCGGTTCCGACCTCGGGCCGAAGATCACCCCGATCGGGTCGCTGGCGACGCTGCTGTGGTTGCACGTGCTCGATCGGAAGGGCATCCACATCGGCTGGGGGCAGTACTTCCGCACCGGCATCGTGCTGACCGTCCCCGTCCTCGCCGTCACCCTGACAGCCCTCGCCGGCTGGCTCACCCTCATCCGATGACCGCCCGAACCGAAAGCACCGCCATGACCGCGACCCCCACGATCCTGTTCGTCTGCGTCCACAACGCCGGCCGCTCCCAGATGGCCGCCGGCTACGCGAAGGCCCTCGGCGGCGACCGCGTCCAGGTCCTCTCCGCCGGCAGCGCACCGAAGGACCAGATCAACCCCGTCGCGATCCAGGCGATGGCGGAGGACGGCGTCGACATCGCCTCGAACCAGCCGAAGATCCTCACCACCGACGCTGTCCGCGAGTCCGACGCGGTGATCACGATGGGCTGCGGCGACGCGTGCCCGGTCTTCCCCGGCAAACGGTACGAGGACTGGGACCTCACCGACCCCGCCGGGAAGGGCATCGACGACGTCCGCCCCATCCGCGACGAGATCAGGACCCGCGTGCAGGCGCTCCTGGCCGAGCTGCTGCCCACCGAAGCATCCGCCTGACCACCGGAAGGACCACCCCCATGACCCTCACCCTCACCGTCCCACCCCGGGCCGACGCGGACCGCCTCACCGGGCTCCCCGTCGCAGTCATCGGCGCCGGCCCCGTCGGACTCGCCGCCGCCGCGCACCTGCTCGAGCAGGGCCTGCCCGTCGTCGTCTACGAAGCCGGCGACACGGTTGGTACGTCTGTCCGTGCGTGGGGGCACACCAGGCTGTTCTCCCCGTGGCGGTACGTCATCGACGACGCCGCCCGCCGCCTCCTCGAACACACTGGCTGGACCGAGCCCCGCCGGTCGTCGCTGCCGACCGGGCACGACCTCGTCGAGCAGTACCTCGAACCCCTCGTCCAGACGCCGGAGCTGGCGCCGGTGATGCGGTACGGCGTCCGCGTGAAGGCGGTGTCCCGGCAGGGCATGGACCGCACGCGCTCCACCGGCCGCGCCGACACCCCGTTCCTCCTCCGCCTCCACGCGGCCGACGGTGTCGAGGACGTCACCGCCCGCGCCGTCGTCGACACGTCCGGCACGTACACGTCCCCGAATCCGCTCACCGCCGCGGGCCTCGCACCCGCTGCGGACCTCGGGGACCGGGTGATGCACGCTCTCCCGGACGTGCTTGGTGCGGACCGTGACCGGTTCGCCGGGAAGCGGGTCCTCGTCGTCGGGGCCGGGCACTCGGCCGCGAACACGCTCATCAAGCTCGCCGCCCTCGCGAAGGACGAACCGGGCACGACGCTGCTGTGGGCGATCCGGAACGCCGGCACCGCTCGCCTCGGTGCGGACGCCGCCGACGGGCTCGCCGCCCGCGGGCAGCTCGGCTCCAACGTGCACGGCCTCGTCGAGTCCGGGCAGGTCGAGCAGCTCGCGTCGTTCGAGATCGACGACGTCCGTCCCGACGGCGACCAGGTCACCGTCATCGGCCGCCGCGCCGGGGAGCCGTTCACCGTCACGGTCGACGTTGTGGTGAACGCGACCGGGTTCCGGCCCGACCTCGACATGCTCCGCGAGATCCGCCTTGGCCTGGACGACATCGTCGAAGCGCCCCGGGCGCTCGCGCCGCTGATCGACCCGAACCTGCACTCCTGCGGCTCCGTCCCCCCACACGGTGTCGCGGAGCTGGCGCACCCGGAGCCGAACTTCTTCATCGCCGGGATGAAGTCCTACGGCCGCGCCCCCACGTTCCTGCTCCTCACCGGCTACGAGCAGGTCCGCTCCATCGCCGCGGAACTCGCTGGCGACCACCAGGCCGCCCGCGACGTGCAGCTCGTGCTCCCCGAGACGGGCGTCTGCGCCACCGATGTCGGCGGCTCATCCTCCTGCGGTGTTCCCGCTACGACCGAAGCGGCCGAGGGGTCGTCGTGCTGTGCGGCGCCCGTGTCGGCCGCTCCGCCCGCCAGCAGCTCCTGCCGCACGAACTGAACCGGACCCCGCATGACCGACAAGCCCACCGTGCTGTTCATCTGCAAGCACAATGCCGGCCGTTCCCAACTCGGCGCCGCCCTTCTCGAACTCGCCGCCGACGACCGCTACACCGCCACCTCCGCAGGAATCGCTCCCGCCGACGAGGTGAACCCGTCGATCGCCGCGACCGTCGCGGAACTCGGCCTCGACATCAGCGACCACACCCCGCGGAGGGTCACCCCGGAGCTGCTGGATCAGGCCGACGTCGTCGTGCTGATGAAGCCCGGCCTCGACCTGCCCGCGACGCCCCGCGGGACGGTGTTGCAGTGGTCGTTCCCGGACCCGGAGTCTTGGTCCCCCGACGACGTCCGCCCCATGCGCGACGCCGTCGCCGCCCGCATCCAGGACGAGCTGCTGCACCCATGACCGACGACACCCCGGTCGCATCCGGCCGATGGTCGCCGCGGACTGGCCCAGTGTCGAGGCGACCTACCGGGAGGGCATCGCCACCGGGAACGCGACGTTCGAAACGGAGCCGCCGACCTGGGCGGCGTTCGACGCCGCAAAGCTGCCCGAGCATCGGTTCGTCGCCGTCGACGGTGATGAAGTCCTCGGCTGGGTGGCGGTCTCCCCGACCTCCGCCCGGCCGGTGTACCGGGGTGTCGTCGAGCACTCCGTCTACGTCGCCGCAGCAGCCCGCCGCCGAGGCGTCGGGCACGTCCTCCTCGACGCCCTGATCGCGTCAACCGAAGCCGCGGGGATCTGGACGATCCAGTCCGGGATTTTCCCCGAGAACACCGCATCCCGTGCACTCCACGCTCGGCACGGCTTCCGGGAAATCGGCACCCGGGAACGCGTCGGGCTGATGATGTACGGGCCCTGGGCCGGCCAGTGGCGCGACAACGTCCTCATCGAACGGCGCAGCAACCGAACCGGCATCTGAGCGGCACGAGCACGATCGAGCGCCCGGACATGCGCACGCCGACCTACCGCACGCCGCGAGATCCGTGAGCTCAATCGAACTCCCGAGACACCGGCCCGCCCGGTCGGGTACCCGCCAGGCGGGCCCACGTCGACGCGGTCGCGATGCTGACGCCGAGCACACGTGCGACGACAGCCGATGGGACCTGCGTGACGACGGTCCCCGCGGCGGCGCGATGTCCGACGGTGGGATCGACGCCCAACTGCCTCAGCTGCGCAGCGAGACTCGAGGGCAGGACATGGTCACCATGCCGATAGCCCGGAAAGATCCAAACGGGGTCAGCGTCCCTGCCGCCAAGCCGACGTTTCACTGCGATCCCTGACCGGATTGCCTCCACCCACGGGCGAGCAATGTCGGGCAGACGAAGGTCGATTGTGCCCAGCCGGATACTTGCGTCGTCGTCGCCGAGCTGGAGTGCGCTGATCGGGAGTGCCGCGATGCGGTGAACGCGGATGCCGTAGACGACGGCAAGGATGATCGCGAGTCGGTGGCGCGGGTCGAGGGTCTGGTCAGTGGCCGCCGCCGACAGCGCTGCTTCGTTCGACGCACCATGGTTCCCGCCGAGTAGGAAGTCCGGCCGCTCGTGCAGCGCAGAATGTCCGTCAAGGCGACGAGCACTTGCAGGTTGAGTCGCTCGGGACGCTCCGCGACGAGTCGGTAGACCTGGCTCGCAGAAAGCGTGATCCCACGCTCGGCGAGCAGCGGGATGAGTTTCGTCGTGCTGAACATGCCGACGGCAGCCATCTGCTCGCGCAGCCGCCATTCGTAGCTGAGCTGATGAGTCACGGGGTTCCCTTCAAGCTGAGGAGATGCGGCACACGATCGAGTGCATCCCGCAGGATTCGGTTGGCGAACTCGGCCGAGACGTGCGTGTAGATCCCCGTCGTCGACTGGTACGCGTGTCCGAGCTGCCGCTGCACGAACATCGGGTCGTGACCGTCCTCGATCAGGTGCGTCGCGTAACTGTGCCGGAGGCAATGCGGTGTCAACGCCCGATCCAACCCGAGCTCATCGCGGTACTGCGCGAAGCGGTCGCCGAGCGCGCGCTTCCCTACCCGCGCGCCACGCTCGGATAGCCACAGCGCACGTGTCGAGGTAGCCCCTCGCATCATCGGCAGGACGTTGTCGAGGTAGTCGCGGACCGCGTCAACCGCCCATGGCATCACGGTCGCGACGGCACGCGGTTTCGGTGGCGAGCCACGGGACGCCTTCCCGGAACGGACGCGAAGGAACCCGAACCCATCGAAGATCGGCACCTTGGGGTTCCGGTAGAAGTCGTGCACCTCGAGCATGACGGCTTCGTTCGCTCGGCGCCCCCAGCCGTGCGCGACCTTGAGCATCGTGGCGTCATGGTACGCGGCGATGGCGCCCTTGCGGCCAGCGTCGCGGCGCCGACTGACTTCCTCGTCGGCCCGATCGAACACAGCCTGCAGCTCGTCGCGGGTGAGCGGCCGCCGTGCAGGATTTGCCTCGGATTCCTGCACGTGCGCCGGAGTGTCCCACTCGTGACAAATCTGGACCGGGTGGTTCCGAACCGGGTCTCGCATTCTGCGACCCACCCGTAGTGCGGCGAGCAGACGAAGTCGCAGAACTGCCGGATCGTGTCCTGATAGCGGCGCAGCGTCGACGCCGCGAGCCGGTGCGTCGCGACCAGGTCGGTCATCCACTCGTCGAGCATCGCCGCGGACCACGTCCACGGCCACTCCCCTGCGTGCCGCTGGAACTGTCGCACCACCTGGATTCGGTTCGTCACGGTGGGCATCCGCAAGCTCCGGCCCCCGACCATCTGCGAACACCACCCGTCGAGCATCTCGTCGAACACGGCTGCGTCCTCATTGAGCAGCAGCACTCCGGAAAGCAGATGCAGCTCCGCCGAACCGTACCGCTCTCACACCACAGCATCTCCTCCGTGCAAT
>NZ_BACW01000480.1:0-9488 GCF_000333315.1 Curtobacterium sp. B8 | reverse complement strand
CGGATCTGCCCGGGGATCTTGTCCTCGACGTTGTGGCACTGGTCGAGCATGAACGCGACGTCCGGGTTGTCGTAGCCGCCGCCGCGGATGACCTCGACGAGGATCCGGAACAGCTGGAACGGGTCCGCCGCACCCACGATGAGGTCGTCGTCCGCGTAGAAACGCGAGTTGAAGTCGAAGCTGCCGAGCTTGCCGAGCCGGAGGAGCTGCATGACGATGAACTCGATGTTCGTGCCGGGGGCGTGGTGCCCGGTGTCGAGGCACACCATCGCCTTGTCGCCGAGCGCCGCGGTCTGCACGTAGCTCGTGCCCCAGTCCGGGACGTCCGTGTGGTAGAACGAAGGCTCGAAGAACTTGTACTCGAGCACGAGCCGCTGGTCGTCGCCGAGCCGGTCGTAGATGGTCGAGAGCGAGTCGTGCAGGCGGTCCTGGCGGGAGCGCATGTCCTCCTGGCCGGGGTAGTTCGACCCCTCGGCGAGCCAGATCTTGAGGTCGCGCGAGCCCGTCTCGTGCATGACGTCGATGCACTGCAGGTGGTGGTCGATCGCCTTTTGCCGGATCGCCTCGTCGACGTGGGTCAGGGCGCCGAACTTGTAGTCGTCGTCCTGGAAGGTGTTCGAGTTGATGGTGCCGAGCCGGACGCCGTGCTCCTCGGCGTGCCGGCGGAGGTCGGCGAAGTCGTCCACGAGGTCCCACGGGATGTGGAGTGCCACGGTCGGTGCGAGGCCCGTGTACCGGTGGACCTGGGCGGCGTCGGCGATCTTCTCGTAGGGGTCGCGCGGGGTGCCCGGCGTCGAGAAGACCTTGAAGCGGGTGCCGGAGTTGCCGAACGCCCAGCTGGGCAGTTCGATCGCCTGCCGTCCCAGTTGGTCGGCGATGGTGCCGAAGGCTGCTGTGGTCATCGTGTCACTTCCTCGTGGCGATTGAATCGTTTCATAATGTACGCGGGGTCGGTGCGGCGCGCAAGCGCGGAGCCCGGGTCGGTACGAACCACGTCGCCGACATCGAACCGGATGCTGGGCGTGGTTCGACGTCGGGAACGTGGTGCGACGAGGGGCGGGGCGGCGCCGCCGGGCGCAACCCGTCCCGGGCGCTAGCCCGCCGGCACGGCCACCGGAGCGCGGAACTCGTGCTCCCCGCCCCCGACCCGCCGCTCCTCGAGCCCCGGCAGCCGTACGGTGGCCGAGACACCCTCCGGCACCGTCGCCCGGACGACGAGGTCGCCGTCGACGAGGTCCCACCGCACGGCCACCAGCCCGTGCCGGGTCTCGAGCGACGTCGCGGCCCATGTCAAGCCCCCGCCCGGTTGCGGCGCGACCAGGACCTCCCCGTAGCCCGGGGTGAGTGCGGACAGTCCGCCCACGACGCGGTGCATCCAGTCCGCCACGGCCCCGAGGGCGTAGTGGTTGAACGAGGTCATCTGGCCGGGGTTGACCGTCCCGTCCGGCAGCATCGAGTCCCACCGCTCCCAGACCGTCGTCGCGCCCATCGTCACCGGGTACAGCCACGACGGGCACTCGGTCTGCAGGAGCAGCCGGTAGGCGTCCTCGAGGTGGCCCGTCCGCGTCAGCGCGTCGGTGATGAACGGCGTCCCGGCGAAGCCCGTCGAGATCCGGTACCCGGCGGCAGCCGCGAGTTCGGCGAGCCGGTCGCCCGCTCGCTGCTCGTCCTCGGGGTCGAGGATCCCGAACACGATCGCCAGCGTGTAGACGGTGGTGCAGTCGGAGCGGATGCGGCCGTCGTCCTGCAGGTAGTGCTCCCGGAACGCGGCCTGGAGGTCCGTGGCGAGTTCCCGGAACTCGGCCGCCTCCGCGTCGTGGCCGCCGAGCACCTCCGCGGCGTCTGCCGCGATCGTCGCGGACCGGTACGCGCACACGGTGGCGACGACGCCCTTGTCCGCCTTCGCCGCGGCCGGGTCCTCCGGCGGGGCGTCCGGGTCGAGCCAGTCGCCGAACTGGAAGACCGTGTCCCAGAGCCCCTCGGGCGACAGCAGCGAGCGGATCCGGCGGACGTGCGCGGCCATCGACGGGAACTGCTCCGCGAGCACCGCGGTGTCGCCGTACGCCTGGTACAGCGTCCAGGGCACCCAGACCCCGGCGTCCGACCACAGCGCGGTCGCGTCGGGGTCGCGGAAGTCCTCGGCGGGGGAGTACTTCAGCACGTCCGGCACGACGAACGGGATGATCCCGTCGGCGTGCTGCTGCTCGAGCCACACGTCCCGGAGCCAGTCGCCGAGAAAGGCACCCGTGTCGAAGAGGTAGGACGCCGTCGGTGCGAACGCGGCGATGTCGCCCGTCCACCCGAGCCGTTCGTCGCGCTGCGGGCAGTCGGTCGGGACGCTGAGGAAGTTGCCCTGCATGCCCCGGACGACGTTCTCGTGGAAGGTGTCCAGCAGCTCGTGACTGCTCGCGAACGTCCCGGTCCGGCGGAGGTCGGTGCCCACCTGGACGGCGGTGAGTGCGCTGCGGAGCTCGTCGAGCGTGCCGGGCCAGCCGTCGACCTGGGCGTAGCGGAACCCGTGGAACGTGAAGCGCGGCTCGAACACCTCGACGCCGTTCCCGCTCAGGGTGAACCGGTCGGTCGCCTCCGCACTGCGCAGCGGGCGCGTCCCCAGCTCGTCGTGCTCGAGGACCTCGGCGTGCCGCAGCGTCAGGACGGTGCCGGCCTCGCCGCTCGCGGTGACGCGGACCCAGCCGACGAGGTTGACCCCGAAGTCGACGAGCGTCGCGCCCGCCGGACTCGTCCACACCGCGACGGGCGCGACCTCGGCGAGGGGCCGGACCGGCGGCACCGTGTCCGCCACGAGCACGCGATCGCCGAGGTCGACCACGTGCACGCCGCTCGTGCGGCCCTCGTGCCCCGCCACGCTCGGCACCGTGACCGGTCCTGGGGCGAGGAACGAGCCGTCCCGCAGTCGGCCGTCGACGTCCTCGCCGTCGTAGAGCTGGTCCGCGGTGATCGCGCTCGACAGGGCCTGCCAGTCGGCGTCGGTCCCGATCCGCTGCTCGTGGCCGTCCGCGAAGGCGATGCGCAGCTCCGCGAAGCCCGCGACCTCGTCGGCGTACCAGCCGCCCCCGCCGCCCCACGCCAGGCGCCCCGCCGCCCAGCCCTTGCCGAGGATGAGCGCGAGCACGGCGTCGGCGCCCGCGGCCGTCTCGGCCAGGTGCGGCGTGACGTCGTGGGAGGCGACCCGGATGCGCCACTCGTAACTCGTCCACCCGGGTTCGAGCAGGTGGTCGGACACCCGCTGCCCGCCGAGCCAGGCCTCGACGACGCCGAGTGCGCTGACGTCGAGCGTCGCGGCGGTCACGGCGCCGTGGCCCTCGTCGAGGGTGAACTGCCGGCGCAGGATCGGTGCGCTCCCGAGGTCGTCGTCGCTCGCGATGAACGATGCTGTCCAGTCGGTCATGTGGTCGGTTCCTTTCGCGCGACCGGTCGTCGTCGACCGGTGCTGGAGTCGGGGCCGGGTCGCCGCCGGAAGTGGGCGACCGGCGGAGGCGATCCGTGCCTCCAGGCCGTGTGGTCGGGCGTCAGCCCTTGACGGCGCCGCTGGTCATGCCGGCGACGATCTGTCGGTTGAAGAAGATGTAGAGGACCAGCGGGGGGATCGTGATGAGCAGGACGTCGGTGAAGAGCAGGTTCAGCTGGCTCACCGACTGGCTCTGGAAGGAGAACAGCGTCTGCTGGACGGTCTGGTTGTCGGCCCCGGGCAGGAAGTACAGCGGGTTGGCGAAGTCGTTGAACACCGCGACCGACTGCACGAGGACCACCGTGATGACCACCGGCTTGAGGAGCGGCAGCACGACGCCGAAGAAGAGGCGGATCGGGCCCGCGCCGTCGAGCACGGCGGCCTCGTCGAGTTCCTTCGGGATCGTCGCGACGAACGCCCGGAAGAGCAGGATGCAGAACGACAGGCCGAAGGTGGCCTCGATGAGGATCATCCCGCCCATCGTCTTGAAGAGGTTCAGACCCTGGAGCACCCAGATCGTCGGCACGATCGCCGGCGGCACGATGAGTCCGGCGAGCACGAAGAAGTTGATCACGCCGTTCCAGCGACTCGGGCGACGCTGCAGGGTGTAGCCGACCATGGCCGAGAACACCACCATGATGAGGACGCTGCCGACCGTGAGGACGGTGCTGTTGAGGAACGCCCTCAGGATGCCGCCGTCGCCGGACCCGAGGACCGCGGCGAGGTTCTGCCACAGCTGGAACTGCTCCGGCAGGGTGAACCCGAGCTCGTTGGCCTCGGCCGGGGACTTCATGGCCTGGAGCAGGATGAAGGCGAACGGGACGAGGAACACCACGAAGCTGACGACGATCGCGATGCTGCCGACGATCCACTTCCGGGTCGTCTCGCGGCTGGCGCGCCGTGGTCGGACCGTGGTCGTCCGCCGATCTGCGATGGTGGTCACAGTTCCGCCTCCTTGCGGTTGATGAGCCAGGAGATCGGCACCATGATCGCCGTGACGACGACGAACAACACGACGTTGCCCGCGGTCGACAGCCCGTAGAAGCCGGCCTGGTACTGCTTGTAGATCACGCTCGCGATGACGTCGCTGGTGAAGCCGGGGCCACCGCCGGTCATCGCCCAGATGAGGTCGAACGAGCGGAGACCGCCGATGAGCGACAGGATGATGACCGTCCCCATCGCGGGGCGGGACAGTGGCAGCGTGATGTTCCGGAAGATCGTCCACGAGCTCGCGCCGTCCACACGGGCGGCCTCGAAGTACTCCTGGGGGATCGCCACGATGCCGGCGATGAAGATGAGCGTCGCGATGCCGACGCCCTTCCAGATGTCCACCGCGGCGACGCTCCAGAGGGCGAACGCCGGGTCGGTCAGCCACCCCGGGGTGGGGAGTCCGACCGAGCCCAGGACGCCGTTGACGATGCCGTGGAAGGGATCGAGCAGCGCCTTGAACGTGATGCCGATGCCGATCGTGGAGACGAGCACCGGGAAGAACACCACGGCACGGAGGTAGCCCCGCCCGAGCACGGGGCTCGTGAGGAGCAGCGCGAGGGCGAGTCCGAGGACCACCTTCGCCGCGCTCGTCACGAACCCGTACTCGAACGTGTGCACGAACCCGGAGACGAGCTGCGGGTCCTGGAAGAACCGGACGAAGTTGTCGAAGCCGATGAAGGTCTGGTCGAACAGCGTCCAGCGGGTGAGCGAGAAGTAGAACCCCGCGAAGGTCGGGACCGCGAAGAACACGACGTACAGCGCGATCGCCGGGATGAAGAACCACGCCGGGTAGTACGAGCGCATCTTCCTGCGCGCCGGCCCCGGTCCGGCCTTGGTGGTCTGCGGCGGGGCCACCGCCGTCGTGAGCGTCGCGGTCACCGACCTCACCAGCCCTGGAGCCCGAGCTGCTGCGCCTGCTGCACGACGTCCTGGTCGTACTGCTTCGCGCCCGTCGAGGCCGAGGAGATGCCGGAGCCGACTTGCACGCAGATCTTCTCGAGGTTCGGGCCCTTGATCGGGGAGAGGAACTCGAGCGCGGAACCGGCCTTCTTGTCGGAGACGTACTTCGCGACGTCGGAGACGATCGGCGGCACCGAGTCGGGCAGCGTGCACGAGCTGATCGCGTACGGGCCGCCCGGCGTGCTGGTGTCGTTCTGCACCGTGCAGCCTTCGGACGAGTTCGCGAACGCGACGAACTTCTTCGCCGCCGTGAGCTTGTCGCCCGTGGCCGTCTTCGGGATGTAGAGGCTGTTCGGCTGCCACTGGGTCAGCGTCGTGTCGTCCGCGTTCGCCGCCGGGATCGCGAAGGCGCCGATGTCGTCCACCGCGTCGGGGTTGTCCTGTTGGATCGTCGCGATGGCGTTGGTCAGCATCGGGTACTGGGCACCGGTGCCGTCGGCGAGCATCTTGAGGCCGGCCGCCTGCGTCGCCGAGGCGAAGTCCTCGTTGAGGAGGCCCTTGTCCTTGATCTCGGCGAGGTGCTCGAAGCCGGCGAGTGCCGGTTCCTCCGTGTAGCTCTCCTTGTGCTTCGTGTACTGGTCGGCCCAGTCCGACTGCTGCGCGGTGATGTTCGCGAAGTCGCCGAGCACGAGGAGCTGGCTGGTCCAGGTGTCGCCGTAGGTCTGGATCACCGGGGCGACGCCCCCGGCGGACTTGATCTTCTCGCTGTTGCTGATGAACTCGTCCCAGGTTGTCGGGACCGTGAGACCGAGCTTGTCGTAGACCTTCTTGTTGTAGAGGATCGCGCCGGCGAAGGACGTGAGGAACGGGGCGCCGTACATGCCCTTGTCGGTGCTGACCGTCGTCTTGTACTGCTCGTCGACGTCCTTCGCCCAGCTCTCACCGGAGAGGTCGACCAGGGTGTTGTCGGGGTTCAGGGCCTGCAGGAGCGAGCCGGAGTTGTACCCGAACACGTCGGACATCTCGCCGGTCGAGAGCTGCGTCTTGACGAGGTTGTCGCCGTCGGTGCCCTGGGGGCGGGTGTCGACCTTGACGGTGATGTCCGGGTTCGCCTTCTCGAACGCGGCGACCAGTGCCTTGGTGGTGGTGGCCGTCGTCGGGGCGTTGTCGGTCTGGAAGGTGATCTGCGTCTTCCCGCCGGTGTCCGCGGAGCCGCCGGAGGAACACGCGGCCGTGCTGCCGATCAGGGCGACGGCACCGCCGATGGCGAGCAACCGGGTGGTCAGACGGCGCGAGGGTCGTGCTGGCATTCCTTACCTCCTCGTAAGGCCCGGGCGGGGGAGGCCCGGGAGAAACGGACCGGAGCCTGCGTCGGTGCGGACTCCGGAGGTGCTGTTGAAGCGTTTCAATCGGAATGGAACCACGCGGATTGAAGCGTGTCAATCATCCGGACGGATTCGTTACCGAACGTGCGGCGGCTGGCTCCCCGCCCCGAGTCTCGGCCTGGCGGACACTTCTCGCGGTCCGGGGCCCGAGAGATGTCGGGTGGCGCGAGTCTCGGGGCAGCGAACCCGAGTCTCGGCGGCAGAGGAGGGGGCACCGCCCCGCGGCAGGGGACGCCCGAGTCTCGGCCTGGCGGACACTTCTCGCGGTCCGGGGCCCGAGAGATGTCGGGTGGCGCGAGTCTCGGGGCAGCGAACCCGAGACTCGGAGCAGCGAACCCGAGACCCGGCGCGCGAAACCCGGCGCCCCGAGACCCGGCGCGCGGGCGGCGCGCGAGACCCGGGGCGGGGAGGCGCCGCTGGACCTCAGGCCTCCGTGCGCCGCGGGTCGCTCGGCTTCGTCGCCGCCTGCGCCGCCGCACCCCGGGCCCGCCCGAGCGTGCTCTCCCGCGCGATCAACTCGCTCCCGAGCACCACGGTCCGGTGCACGTGCCCCGGTCCCTCCGCGAGCTCGGCCAACAGGAGCGTGATCGCCTCCGCGCCCATCTCCTCGCCGTGCTGCGTGACCGAGGTCAGCGGCACCGCCCCACCCCACGCCACCGAGTTGTGGTCGCAGCCCGAGACGGGGATGTCCTCCGGCACACGGATGCCCGCGGCGCGCAGCTCCGTGACGACGGCCATCGCCAGCAGGTCCGTCACTCCGAGGACGCCGTCCGGCCGCTGCCCGGGGGGCATCGCGGCGATCCGGACCCCGGCGTCGGTCCCGCCCGGCGGGTCGATGTCCTCGGCGTCCACGTCGATGAGTTCGACCTCGGGGTGCTCGGCGACCGCGCGGAGGAGGCCCACCCGCCGACGCGCGACGGGCTGCCAGTCCGGCCGAGCGCTCACGAACGCGATGCGCCGACACCCCTGCTCGATGAGGTGCGTGGCAGCCACGTAGCCCGCCTGCTCGTTGTCGACGATGACCGAGCACGCGTCGACGTCGTCCGGCTCGTAGTTCACGTAGACCACCGGGAGACCGTGCTGCCGGACCGCCTCGACCTGCTCGCGCGAGGTGGTCATCGAGGCGAGCAGGATCCCGGACACCCGTGTGCTCTCCATGAACGCCAGGTGCTCGGCCTGCGCCTCGAGGTCGTTGTCGCTGTTCGTGACGAGCAGGGTGCTGCCCTCGGCTCGCGCTGCGGTCTGCGCTCCGGTCACCATGTCGGTGAACAGCGAGTTCCGCAGTGAGCTCACGACGAGGCCGATCGACCGCGTCCGACCGGACGCGAGGGCGCGCGCGTTCCGGTTCGGCGTGTACCCGAGCGCGTCGATGGCGTCTCGGACCTTGGTCGCGGTCGCTTCCGCGACCCGCTCGGGGTGGTTCAGGACGTTCGAGACCGTCGCGAGCGACACCCCGGCGCGCGCCGCGACGTGGTGCACGCTCGGCGGTCCGTCTCGCCGCGGGGTCTGCACCATCCTCCGATCGTAGGCTGCGGGGCTGCGCGCGCCGGACGGGAGGCGCGTGGCGGGCGCGCACCGCGCCTCCGGTCCGGTGGTGGTCGGCACCGCGACCGGCGCTGCCCGACGACCCGGGGCGGCCTCAGCGATCGGCGACCGTGGACTGCCGCACCACGAGTTCCGGCGTGAACTCCACGTGCTCGAGGTCGATGTCCTGCCCGTGCTCGACCTGTGCCACGAGCAGCTCGATCGCGCGCCGGCCGAGGTCCTGTGCCGGCTGCCGCACCGAGGTCAGCGGCACCACCGCGGCCTCGGCGAACGCGATGTCGTCGTACCCGACGATGGCGATCTGCTCCGGGACCGCGACGGAGCCGCGCATGATGAACGCCTGCTCGAGGCCGACGGCGAGCAGGTCGTTCGCCGCGAACACGGCGTCCGGGCGCTCGGCGGCCGGGCGGGCCTGGAGCTCCTCGCCGACGCGGCGCCCCTCGAGCACCGAGAGGGACCGGGTCGGGACGACCTCGAGGTCGATGCCGGCGGTCGTCGCGGCGAGGCGGGCTCCGGCGAGGCGGTCGGCCACCTGTCGGATGCCGGACGGCCCGCCGACGAAGGCGACCCGACGTCGGCCGACGGCGGCGAGGTGCTCGACGGCGATCCGCCCCCCGGCGACGTCGTCGACGGACACGGACGCGAAGTGCTCGTCGTCGGCGCGCCGGTCGACGAGCACCACGGCGGTGCCCTGGTCACGGAGGCGCTCCAGCCGACCGAGGTCGTCGCCGGCGGGGGAGACGAGGAGCCCGGCGACGCGGCGTTCCTCGAACAGGTCGACGTAGGTGCGCTCCCGTTCAGCGGACTCGTCGGAGTTGCCGATCAGGACCGCGAGGCCCTGTGCCATCGCGGCGTCCTCCGCGCCCCGGGCGACGTCGGTGAAGAACGGGTTGCCGCCGTCGAGCACGATGAGTCCGACCGTCGAGCTCCGGCCGGCGCGGAGCTGCCGCGCCGAGTCGTTGCGGACGAAGCCGAGCGAGGCGATCGCGGTCTGGACCCTCTCGACCGTGGCGGGGGCGACCTTGTCGGGGCGGTTCAGCACGTTCGAGACCGTGCCGAGCGACACGCCCGCGAGCGCTGCCACGTCCCGCACGCTGACCGCCATGCCGCCATCCTGGCACCCGCGGCCGTCCCGGGCTGTTCGACGTGNCGGAGCGTCGGGTCGGCGCCGNACTTGCCGAAGGCCCCCGGGCGCGTAT
>NZ_BACW01000481.1:0-13017 GCF_000333315.1 Curtobacterium sp. B8 | reverse complement strand
CGCGGGGACGGGAACGTGCCGAGCTCGATGTCCTTGCTCGACTTCGCGATCTCGCCGAGCGCCCACGGCCCCTGCAGGTACATCGCGGCCTTGCCCTGCGCGAACGCGAGGTTGCCGTCGCCGTACCCGCGGCTGGCGGCACCCTTCTGGTGCCACTGCAGCAGGTCCACCATGCGGTCGACGGGAGCGGCGAAGTCCTTCTCGAACGAGACGCGGGAGCCCTTCCCGACCTGGGTGCCCTCGCGGTCGAGCGCCGCGAACGTCTCCTGCAGATCGAGCATGCCGCCGACGGAGTAGTCGAACATGCCCTGGGCGATGGTCCAGTTGTCCTTGTACGTGCCGTACATCGGGGTGATGCCGGCCTTCGTGAGGCGTTCGCACACGGAGCGGAACTCGCTCCAGGTGGTCGGGACCTCGATGCCCTGGTCGGCGAAGATCCGCTTGTTGTAGATCACCGAGGCGGCGGTCACCGAGTACGGCAGCACGCTCGTCCGACCCGGGTGGTCGGCGGTCTGCCGCATGAGCGGCCAGAGGTCCGGGTTGATCGTGTCCTTCTCGGGCAGGTCGCCCAGGTCGGTCAGCGCACCGTGCTCGACGAACGACACCATCGCGTAGTTGTAGTTCAGGCACCCGAGGTCCGGCGGCCGGTTCCGGACGAAGTTCGCGGACATGTTCGACGTCGAGTCGCGGATGACGCGGATCTTCGACTGGCTGTCGTGGAACTTGGCGATGACGTCGTCGAAGTAGCCGATGACCTCGGGCTTCGACACGTAGAACGTGATGGTCTCGGGGCGTGAGCTCGAGGACCCGAGCGGGGCGCACCCGGCGAGCGCGAGGCCCGCACCGATGCCGCCGGCACCGAGCAGGAAGGACCTGCGACTGACCGCGGCGGCCGTCCCCTTCGTGGCGTGTGGTTGCACGTCGTCTCCGTCCGCGCGGACCCGGCGTCCCTGCCGTTCCGCGCCGCGGGCCGGCTCCGGTGCCGACTCGCAGGACTAAATCTAGCGACAAAATCTAATCGCGCAAGCAACTCGTGTCGCGGTAGGGTGCGGGCATGCAGCCGTCCCGTCGATCGAGTGCCGAGGTCGTCCTCGCGTACGCGTTCGACTCGTCGGCGTTCACGGCGACCGAGGCCATCGGTGCGACGGGGCTCACGCGGTCCACGGTGCTCGCGGCGTGCGGTGAACTCGTGCAACTCGGCTGGCTCCGGGCGCTCGACGACGCCCGGGCGGCGGGGGAGTACCACAAGGGTCGACCTGCACGGCGCTACGCCCTGGACGACCGCGCCGGGGTCGTCGTCGGCGTCGATGCCGGGCAGCACCGGGTGTCCGTCGCCGTGGCGGACCTCCGCGGCACCGTCGTCGGTCGCGCAGTGACCTCGCTCGGCGAGACCGGGCTCGACGTCGACGTCCGGCTCGGCGCCGTCCGTGACGCCGTCGCCTCGGCGGTCGCGGACGCCGGCGTGGATCCCGACCGGGTGCTCGTGGTGGTCGTGGGGATCCCGGCACCGGTCGACGGGCGGGGGGTCTCGCCCCGGGACGGTGGCTACTGGGACCGGATGAACCCCGGGTTCGCCTCGCTCGCCGGGTCCGGCCGGGTCGTGGTCGAGAACGACGCGAACCTCGCCGCACTCGCGGAGCGACCGTCGTCGGGGGACGCCTCGTTCGCCGCGCTGCTGTCGGGCGAGCGCTTCGGTGCCGGCATCGTCGTCGACGGCTTCCTGCTGCGGGGTCCCCGTGGCGGCGCGGGGGAGATGCGCGTGCTCGACCTGGTGGACGGGGTGGGATCGCCCGAGGGTATCGGCGCGACGGCGCGCCTGCTCGTCGCGGAGGCCGCCGAGCGGGTCCCGGCGGGGTCGCTGCTCGCCGGGCGGAACGGTTCGGAGCGGCTGTTCGAGGCCGCAGCGCTCGGTGACCCCGTCGCGGTCGAGGTCGTCGACCGGCTCGGAGACCGTCTGGCCCGGGTGAGCGTCCTCCTCGCGAGCCTGCTCGACATCGACCGCGTCGTCGTCGCGGGCGCGATCGCGGATGCCGTCGGGCCCGTGCTCGAACGGGCTCGCGTGCACCTCGCCGGCTGGGACTACGACCCCGTCCCGGAGCTCGTCGCCTCGAGGCTCGGAGCCGACGTCGTCGTGCTCGGTGCCGTCGCCCGGGCGCTCGACGAGGTCCGGTCGGAGCCGCTCGCGCTGTCGCTCCCCGTCCCTCCCGTGGTCAGCGTTCCGCTGGCAGCGGGATGACGGCCCGGTCGTCCCACGGTTCCGTCCACCCCAGACGGTCGAACAGTGCGTCGAGCAGCATCGCCGTGAAGCCCCACACGGTCTCCGTCCCGTGTGCCGTGTCGAGGGTGAACGCCGGACCGCGCCACTCCTGACCCTCCCGCCGGATCACGGTCACACCACGGTGTGCCGGGTCGAGCAGGTCGGCGACCGGGGCCCGGAAGACCGTGGCCGACTCGCCTTCGTCGACGGCCCGGACGGGCGACGGTGCGCGCCACCATGCGAGCACCGGCTCGACGAGGTGGTTCGAGTGGGCGAGCGGTACCGCTGGGAGGACCCCGAGGACGTCGACGCCGGTCCGGTCGAGCCCGGTCTCCTCGTGCGCTTCGCGGAGAGCGGTGTCCGCGGCGTCGGCGTCGCCTGCGTCGATCCGACCCCCGGGGAAGGCCACCTGGCTCGGGTGGGCGCGGAGCGTGTCCGCGCGCCGGAGGAGCAGGACGTCGAGGTCGTCGGAGACCCTCGGCGCCGACGCGCGGCGGTCGCTCGGGTGGTCGTCCAGGACGCCGAAGAGCATGAGGACGGCAGCGCGCCGGGGTGAGCGGAGGGTCGGGAGCCTCGGCACGAGCGGTGCGGTGGTCTCCCGACCGACCGTCGCCAGCGCTGCCCGTGCCTGCTCGTCGCTCACGTCCCCACCCTAGGCGGACGGCGCTGCGGAGCCGTCGCCGTCGGCCAGCACGATGACCTTGCCGGCGATGCGACCGGCGGCGCCCTCGGCGTGCAGTGCCGGCAGGTCCGCGAGCGGGATGCGCCGCGTCACCTCGACGTCCAGCTCGCCGGTGTCGACCAGGCGCACGAGTTCGGTCAGGCGCTGCCGGTCCGGCTGCACGAACACCGTGACCGCCCGGACCCCGCGGTCCTCGTCGCCGGGGGTGGCGATGAACGCCGTCGTGCTCACGACCGTGCCACCGTCGCGGACCAGGGCGACCAGGGAAGCGAACCGCTCCGGCTCGAGGGGGGCGAGGTTGAGCAGCACGTCGACCTGCCCGTCGACCGCGGTGAGGAGGTCCTCGGTGGTGTGGTCGACGACGACGTCCGCACCGGCCGCGCGCACTGCGTCGGCGCTGCGCGGGCTCGCCGTCGCGACGACCTCGATGCCCGCGCGCTCCGCGAGCCGGACGGCGTACTTCCCGACGACCCCGCCGGCTCCGACGACCAGCAGTCGCTGCCCGGCGGTCAGCCGGCCCTCGTCGAAGACCGCCTGCCACGCGGTGAGCGCCACGGAGGGCAGTGCCGCCCCGTCCGCGAGCGGGATGCCCGACGGTGCCGCGACGAGCGACTCGGCCGGGGCGACCACGAACTCCGCGGCGCCGCCGTCCCGCTCCATGGGGAGGAACCCGATCACGGCGTCACCGAGCCGGGGGTCCGTGACGCCGTCCCCGACCTGCTCGACCGTGCCCGACACGTCGTACCCGGGGACGTGCGGGAGCACGACGGGGATCGGGAGGAAGCCGCCCCGCATGCCGTTGTCCGCCGCGTTGTAGGCCGACGCGGCGACCCGCACCAGGACCTCACCGGCACCCGGCGTCGGACGATCGACGTCCTCGATCCGCAGGACCTCCGGACCGCCGACCTCGTGGAAACGCGCTGCTCGCATGATCTTGCCCTTTCGTTGGTGGAGCATCATGTGCTTCGAATTTGAAGCATCTGACGAGGACGGTACCACTGCTTCGAATTCGAAGCAACAGGTAGGATGCAGTCATGTCCGGATCCGAACCGAGCACGACCCTCGACGCCAGTGAGCTCGCGGCGTACTTCGCCCTGATCGAGGTCGGGAACCTCGTCCGGCACGCGGTCGAGCAGCAGCTCCGCGACGCCGGGGACCTCAGTCACGTGCAGTTCCAGCTGCTCGCCACCCTCGGTGACGCCCCCGGTGGGAGTCGGCGGATGACCGAGCTCGCCGACGGCGTGGTGATCAGCCGCAGCGGTCTGACCTACCAGGTGGGCCTGCTCGAGCGATCCGGGCTCCTCGCCCGCGGGCAGGCGGCGGACGACGAACGGGGTGTCATGGTCACCCTCACCGACGCCGGGCGATCGAAGCTCGGCGCAGTCTTCCCCGGACACGTCGCGCTCCTCCGTGAGTTGGTGTTCGACGCGATCGGCTCGCACGACGTCGAGGACCTCGGGCGGGTGCTCGGCGTCGTGCGTGACCACCTGCGCAGCGTGCCGCCGCGCTCCGCGACGTCCCGTCGTCGACGCAGTGCATCCGTCGACTGAACGGGCCCGCAGGAGCGTTGACACCTCGACGAAGCGGTGGAACGCTCGTGCATGTTGACGTTGCCATGGCGGAAGGGACCCGCGGGTGACGATCGACTCCGGTACGGCGACGACGCCGTGCCGCTGCAACGGAGCAGACAGGGAGCACGCACACATGCACGCACCGACCACCCGGCGGGGACGACTCCTCACCGCATCGCTCGCCGCACTCGCCGGCGCCACCGCCCTCGCGCTCGCGAGCCCCGCCGTCGCGACCGGGGTACCCGCCCCGGCGGCCGCGACCGCCGCACACGGGAAGCCCGCACCCGCACTCGACCCGACGCAGTTCCACGGCGTCAACTGGGCCGACCCTCGCGACAACTACGCGAACGGCCCGGTCGTGCTGTCCGGACTCGCCACGAGCGACGACTACCGCACCGTCTACCGGACATCGGAGCGGATCATCCGTGGCTTCCGGAAGGACCTCGGCGCGAACACCGTCCGGATGCCGGTCAACCCCTCCTCGGTCGGCACCGCCTGGTGGCGTTCGTACAAGGGCGCGATCGACGCCGCCCGGCACGAGGGCTTCCGCGTCGTCCTCGGCTACTGGGAAGGGGACGGCGCGAGCAAGGACGGGCGCGTGGACGACCCGGCTGCCTGGACCGCCATGTGGGACACGCTCACCACGACCTACGCCCATGACCGCGGCGTGTACTTCGAGCCGATGAACGAGCCCTTCGGGTACACCGCCGACCAGTGGATCCAAGTCGCGACGGACTGGGTCGACCGGTACACCGCCCGCGGCATCCCGCGTGACCGTGTGTTCGTCAGCGGGGTCGGCTACAACGACCACGTCGACGCGGTCTGCGCTGCGCCGGCGCTCGCCGGTACCTACGTCTCGCAGCACTACTACGGCTTCTGGGGCACGCACGACGCCGCCGGGTGGGCCGCCGACTTCGAGTCGCGCCTGGGCGACCAGGCCTGCTCGGCCCGCACCGTGCTCGACGAGTTCGGCGTCCCGATGACGACCGGCATCGACTACCGCGGGTCCGCGACGACCGGCAACGCCGACGCCGACAACTCGGTCGCGTTCCTGCAGACGGTGACGACGATCGCCCGGGAGCGGCACCTCGGCGCCGTGTACTGGCCAGGGCTGCGGACCGACGACACCTACAGTCTGACCACCATCCAGGGGTCCGGGGCACACCTGTCGCTCGCGGTGACGAACCAGTCCGGCGTCGCGCTCCTGCACTGGGCGTGGGGTGCGGGTCGTCGCGCCCCGTTCACGGTCGGCTGATCGCGGTTCGCCGACCCGTCGGGCACCCGGCACGGACCGGGTGCCCGACGGGCATGATCGGGGCATGACCCGTGCGCTGCTCCTCATCGACGTCCAGCTCGACTACTTCCCCGGTGGAGCGTTCCCGCTCGTCGAGCCGGAGGCAGCCGCCGATGCCGCCGGCGCCGTGCTGCGCCACTTCCGCGAGACCGGCGAGGACGTCGTGCACGTCTTCCACACCGCCACCGATCCCGATGCCGGGTTCTTCGTGCCCGGGACGCCCGGCGTGGCCTTCCACCCCGATGTCGAACCGCGGGCAGGCGAGACCGTCGTCGAGAAGCACGAGCCGAACAGCTTCATCGGCACCGGCCTCGAGCGGCTGCTCCGTGACCGGGGCGTCACCGACCTGGTCGTCGTCGGGATGATGACCAGCATGTGTGTGGACTCGACCGCCCGCGCCGCCTCGGAGCTCGGCTTCGCGTGCACGGTGGTGGCCGACGCCTGCGCCGCCCCCGACCTCACGCTCGGCGACACGACGGTCCCCGGCGCGTCGGTCCACGCGGCGTTCCTGGCCGCGCTCGACGGCAGTTTCGCCACCGTGGTCCGGAGCAAGGACCTCCTCGACGCCTGATCCCACACCTTGACGTACGAAACGTACGGATCGTACGATCCGTACATGTACTCCCTCCCGGCCAGTGAGGCTCGACAGCGGTGGTCCGACCTCCTCGACCATGCACAC
Organism: Curtobacterium sp. B8; assembly: GCF_000333315.1. NCBI lineage: Bacteria > Bacillati > Actinomycetota > Actinomycetes > Micrococcales > Microbacteriaceae > Curtobacterium > Curtobacterium sp. B8. The sequence goes on along the minus strand of NZ_BACW01000481.1, from coordinate 6,534 downwards.
CGCGAGCCCGTCGGCATCACGATCCGCGGTCGTGAACAGGTCGTCGTCCTCGATGCCGACCTGGCGCACCGGGCGCTCGCCGCGCTGGACGACGCGATCGACCGAGCCGCGGTCGACGCTGTCCGCGCCGAGCTCGAGGACGACCCGGAGACGCTGCCGCTCGCGGACGTCGCGCGGGAGCTCGGGATCGAGCTTGACTGAGGCTGCACCACCTCGGTACGCCGTCGAGTTGACGAAACGTGCCGCGAAGACCCTCGGCAAGCTCGATCGACCGGTGCAGCGCCGGATCCTCGCCGCGCTCGTCCTCCTGCAGACCAACCCACGTCCGCCCGGCATGACCGCACTCGTCGGCAGACCCGGAGAACTCCGTGTCCGCGTGGGGGACCACCGGATCGTCTACGAGGTCCTTGATGATCGGTTGGTCGTGCTCGTCCTGACCATCGGACACCGACACGACGTGTACCGCTGACCATGCGCTCGCCGACCGAACGGCGACCGCGCCCAGGTGATCGGACGTCCACCAGGGTCGATCGGTAGCTTCGCTGCGTGGGGAACGACGGAGGCCGGGCAGCGCCGGAGCAACACGGAACCGAGCACGACCCGTACGCGCGCCGGCCCGGCTACGCGACCGGCGCCGACGGCCGCACGGACGTCTGGACAACCGCCATGGTCACCGGGGTCGTCAGTGCCGTCGCGGTGCTGTTCGTCTCGGGTCTGGTGCACATCGAGCGGCCGATCGCCTACCCCGTGGCGATCGTGGTCGGGCTCGCGGTCTTCCTCGTCCTCCGTGCACGCCGACGAGCCGCTGATCGGCGTGCCGGCCGTGACCCGGACGAGGTGACGAAGGCGCGGTCCGACGCCACGGCCGCGGCGAACCACGGGCGACGGTTCTTCGTCGCGCAGAACCCGGTGGTCGTGATCGTGATGGGTGCGATCTTCCTCGCCCTCGCCGTCGTCGCCGCGATCGGTGCGGAGACCGCGGGTGGGTTCGTGGTCGCAGCCGTGCTGGCCGCGAGCGCGCTGTTCTTCGTCGTCCAGGGCGCCGGCACCCTCGTGCTCCAGCGGCGCCACCGAGCCGCACGCGACCGAGCCGCACGCGACTGACGAGTCAGCCCGTGGCTGCGATCGTCACGGGCACATCCGCGCCCGCGCGGTCCCCGACCGTGCTGTGCACCCCGAGCACGGCATCTCCCGACGGCAGGTCGTCGGGCAGCTCGAACCGGCCCGCCACCCGGAAGCGCGACCCCTCCGGTGTCGGACGCCCGAGCACGACCGCCCGCCCCGTCGAGGCCGGCGTGATCGTCACCGCGACGTCATCCGAGGCGCGAGGCGTCCCGCCGGTGTCCTCGCACGTCTGCCACATCCAGTCGACGCTGAGCGTGACCTGCCCGCCGGGGCGGAGGTCCGAGTCACCGAGACGGATCTCCTTCGCGGCGCACGACCCCGCGCTGCTGCTGACCGCGGAGCACCCCGCGCTCGACACCCCGAGCGCCACGACGAGTGCCGCCACCGTCACGGTCCTCGACAGTCCCCACTCCATGCCTCATGACACCACGGCCAGGCGGTGGTGCGGGTCACGATCCGGTCACCGGGCCACCGGGCCACCGGGCCACCGGGCCACCGGGTCAGCGTGGGATGGGTGTGAGGCGTTGGAGCTGGGTGACGTGTCCGGGTCGGAGTTCGTCGAGGGTGGCGACGCCGAGCAGGCGCATGGTGCGTTCGATCTGGTCGGAGAGGATCTGGATCATGCGGTCGACGCCGGCTTCGCCGCCGGCCATGAGCCCGTAGAGGTAGGCGCGGCCGACCATCGTGAACTTCGCGCCGAGGGCGATGGCGGCGATGATGTCCGCGCCGGACATGATGCCGGTGTCGAGGTGCACCTCCGTGTCCGCGCCGACTTCCTTCACCACGGACGGGAGGAGGTGGAAGGGGACGGGTGCGCGGTCCAGCTGCCGGCCGCCGTGGTTGGACAGGGTGATCCCGTCGACGCTCATCGCCGTCAACCGTTTGGCGTCGTCGAGGGACTGGACGCCCTTGACGACGACCTTGCCGGGCCATTGGTCCCGGATCCAGGCCAGGTCCTCGTAGGTGACGGTGGGGTCGAACATGTGGTCGAGGAGCTCCCCGACGGTGCCGGACCAGCGGTCGAGGGACGCGAACGCGAGGGGTTCGGTGGTGAGGAAGTCGAACCACCACCACGGCCGGGGGATCGCGTTGACGATCGTCTTCACACCCAGCTGCGGCGGGATCGAGAAGCCGTTGCGCTTGTCGCGGAGTCGGGCGCCGGCGACGGGGACGTCGACGGTGACGAGGAGGGTGTCGAATCCGGCTTTCGCTGCCCGGTCGACGAGCGCCATGCTCTTGTCGCGGTCCTTCCACATGTAGAGCTGGAACCAGTTCCGGCCGTGCGGGTTCGCGGCCTTGACGTCCTCGATGGCGGTGGTGCCCATCGTCGACAGGCTGAACGGGATGCCGGCGCGTCCGGCGGCGCGTGCGCCGGCGCGTTCGCCCTCGGTCTGCATCATGCGGGTGAAGCCGGTGGGGGCGATCCCGAACGGCAGCGCGGTCGGCGCCCCGAGGATGTCCCGGGACGTGTCGACGTGGGACACGTCGCGGAGGATCGCTGGGGTGAACTCGATGTCCTCGAACGCCTGCCGTGCCCGGGCGAGGCTGATCTCGGCCTCCGCGGCGCCCTCGGTGTAGTCGAACGCCGCACGAGGGGTGCGCCGGGCAGCGATCGCTCGGAGGTCCCAGATCGTCAGCGCGGAGTCCAGGCGCTGCCGCCGGCCCGGCAGCGTGGGCTTCTTGAACTGCAGCAACGGCGCCAAGTCCCGAACCCTCGGGATCTGCCGCCTGACGCGGGTCCGTGCCGCGGACGCCGGACCGGTGGACGCCGCGGGCGTTCCCGTGGCGGGGTCGACACGGTGTTGGTCGTCGGTGGTGGTCATGCGTGGCTCCTGACGGTGGTGCGGTGGGACCGGGCGTCGGAGCCCGGAGCGGGGGTGTAGCGGACTGGGTCGACCGTCCGGGCGACGACGTGGCGGAGTGCCTCCAACGATGCACCCCCGAGCCCGGCGAGGCCGAGACTGCGCGCCTGGACGAGCACGTTGCCGAGCGCGGTCGCCTCCACGGGTCCGGCGAGCACTGGGAGGCCGGTCCGGTCCGCCGTGAGCTGGCACAGCAGGCGGTTCTGCGATCCGCCACCGACGACGTGCACGGCCCGGACGTCCTTGCCGGTGACGTCGATGATGGTCTGCAGTGTCGACGCGTACGCGGCGGCCAGCGACTCGAGGATCGACCGCACGAACTCGGCGCGGCTCGCCGGCGCGGTGCGTCCCCGTGCGGCGCACCACGCGGTGATCCTGGCCGGCACGTCCCCGGGGGCGGCGAACGCGTGGTCGCCGACGTCGAAGACCGGGACCGGAGCGGTGACGTCCGCGGCGGCGGCGAGCAGCGCCTCCAGGTCGATCGTCTCGCCGCCCAGCTCCCAGCTGCGGACGCTCTCGGACAGCAGCCACAGTCCGGAGACGTTCTTGAGGAACCGGACCCGGCCGTCGACGCCTCCCTCGTTCGTGCAGTTCGCGTCGCGCGCCGCGTCCGTCAGGACCGGCGCGTCGAGTTCCACGCCGACCAGCGACCACGTGCCCGACGAGATGTACGCGACGTCCGGGTCGGTCGCGGGGACCGCGACGACCGCCGAGGCCGTGTCGTGCGAGCCGACGAGCGTGACCGGCACGTCTCCGCCGAGGGACGGCAGCAGGGTGCCGAGTCGGTCGCCCGGGTCACGGAGCGTCGGCAGCAGCTCGGCCGGGAGGCCCGTGGCGGCGACCAGGGCCGGGTCCCACTCGCGGGTGGTCGCGCTGAGCAGGCCCGTGGTCGATGCGTTCGTCCGCTCGGCGGCCTCGACGCCGGTCAGCCAGGAACCGAGGAGGTCGGGGACGAGCAGGACGCGGTCGGCGAGGTGCGCGTCCGGGTCCGCAGCGAGCTGGAACACGGTGTTGAAGGACAGGTGCTGCAGCCCGTTGCGCTCGTACAGCTCCGCTGCGGACACCCGCGCCTGCACCCGCGAGACCCCCTGCTCGTGGCGGGCGTCCCGGTAGTGGGAGGGCAGACCGAGCAGCCGGCCCTCGCGGAGGAGCCCGTAGTCGACGGCCCAGGAGTCGATCCCGATGCTCGCGAGGTCCGGGTGCGCGGCCCTCGCACGCTCGATCCCCGCCACGACCTGCCGGTACAGCTCGACGACGTCCCAGTGCAGGGCGTCCCGACCGCGTTCGTGCAGGGCGACCGGACCGTTCGGGAACCGGGCCACGGGCTCGGTCCGGACGCCGTCCCGGTCCACGTGACCGACGATGACCCGGCCGCTGGTCGCACCGAGGTCGACCGCGGCCACGCTGCCGCTGTTCGTCATGGCGTCGCCTACCGCAGGAACGCCGCGGCCACGCCGGCGTCGACGGGCACGTGCAGCCCGGTGGTGTGGGAGAAGTCGGACGTGCAGATGGCGTACACGGCGTTGGCGACGTTCTCCGGCACGACCTCGCGCTTCAGGATCGTGCGCTGCGCGTAGAACTTCCCGAGGTCCTGCTCGTCGACACCGTACGTCTTCGCCCGGTTCGCACCCCAGCCCGACGCGAAGATGCCGGAGCCTCGGACGACGCCGTCGGGGTTGATGCCGTTGACGCGGATGCCGTGCTCGCCCAGCTCGGCCGCGAGCAGCCGCACCTGGTGGGCCTGGTCGGCCTTCGTGGCGGAGTACGCGATGTTGTTCGGGCCGGCGAATACCGAGTTCTTCGAGGAGATGTAGACGATGTCGCCGCCGAGGCCCTGCTCGATGAGGACCTTCGCCGCGGCCTTCGACACCAGGAACGAACCCTTCGCCATGACGTCGTGCTGCAGGTCCCAGTCCTGCTCGGTGGTCTCCAGCAGGCTCTTGCTGAGGCTCAACCCGGCGTTGTTGACGACGAGGTCGAGGCCGCCGAAGTGCAGCAGCGTCGCCTGGATCGCCTGGTCGATCGCCTCGGCGCTCGTGACGTTCGCGACGACACCGATGGCCTGGTCCGGGCTGCCGATCTCGGCAGCTGCGTCCTGTGCCTTGGCAAGGTCGAGGTCGGCGACGACGACCGCGGCGCCCTCGGCGGCGAGGCGCTTCGCGATCGCCTTGCCGATGCCCGACGCGGCCCCGGTGACCAGCGCGATGCGGGTCGCCAGTGGCTTCGGCTTCGGCAAGCGCTGGAGCTTCGCCTCCTCGAGCGCCCAGTACTCGATGCGGAACTTCTCGGACTCGTCGATGGGTGCGTAGGTGCTGAGCGCCTCGGCGCCCCGCATGACGTTGATCGCGTTGACGTAGAACTCGCCGGCGACACGGGCGGTCTGGGCGTCCTTGCCGTACGAGAACATCCCGACGCCGGGCACCAGCACGACGAGCGGGTCGGCGCCCCGGATCGCCGGACTGTCCGGGGTGGCGTGCCGGTCGTAGTACGCCTGGTAGTCGACCCGGTACGCCTCGTGCAGCTCCCGCAGGCGTGCGGTCTGCTCCTCGACGGTCGCCGTCGCGGGCAGGTCGAGGATGAGCGGCTTCACCTTGGTGCGGAGGAAGTGGTCCGGGCAGCTCGTGCCGAGCGCCGCCAGCTCCTCCGCACGCGAGGACGCCAGGAAGTCGAGGACGACGTCGCTGTCCGTGACGTGTCCGACGACCGGCTTGTCGTGCCCCGCGATCCCGCGGATGGTCGGTGCGAGTGCGGCGGCACGGGCGCGCCGCTCGGTCTCGGGCAGCGCCTCGAAGCCGGGACGGACGGGGCCGAACGGCTGGTCCTTCCCGTGTTCGGCGATGTACTGCTCAGCGGTGTCGATGATCCACCGCGAGTTCGCTTCCGTCTCCTCGGACGTCGAACCCCAGGCGGTGATGCCGTGGCCGCCGAGGATCGTGCCGATCGCCTCGGGGTGCTGCTCCTGGATGGCGGCGATGTCGAGGCCGAGCTGGAAGCCCGGTCGCCGCCAGGGCACCCAGACGACCTTGTCGCCGAAGATCCGCTCGGTGAGTTCCGGGCCGTCGGCGGCGGTCGCGATGGCGATGCCGGCGTCCGGGTGCAGGTGGTCGACGTGGGCGGCGTCGACGAGTGCGTGCATCGCGGTGTCGATCGACGGTGCGGCACCGCCCTTGCCGAACAGGGTGTGGTCGAACGCCGCGACCATCTCGTCCTCACGGTCGACGCCGGGGTAGACGTTCCGCAACGCGCGGACCCGGTCGACCCGGAGGACCGCGAGGCCCGCCGGGGTGAGGGTGCCGAGGTCGCCCCCGGAGCCCTTCACCCAGAGCAGCTCGACCGGTTCGCCCGTCACCGGGTCGGTGTCGGTGCCCTTGGCGGAGGTGTTGCCGCCGGCGTAGTTCGTGATCCGCGGGTCGGCGCCGAGCGCGTTCGAGCGCGCGATCAGCGCGCGGACGGTCTCGTCCGCCGTCGTGGGATCCGACGAGGTGTGCTGCGTTGCGGGGTCCACCCGTGCCTCCAGGCTGTCGATCGTCATCTGTCTACGCGCCCC
>NZ_BACW01000482.1:0-4239 GCF_000333315.1 Curtobacterium sp. B8 | reverse complement strand
CGTGGCTCGCATCGCTGACCATCTGGCGTTCCCGTTCGGTGGCCTGGCGGGTGCGGGCGAGGAACGCGTTGAGGGTCGTGGCGAGCGAGGCCAGCTCGTCCTGGGCCGGGCCGACGGGCAGCTCCGCACGTTCGGGTGCGACGGACAGCCGTTCGGCCTCGCGGCGCATCCGGTTCACCGGACGGAGCGCGGTCGTGGCGAGCACCCACGACGCCACCCCGAAGGCGATCAGGATCGCGAGACCCGTGAGCGACAGGGTCGTGGTGAGGTCGTCGACGACGAGCGCCTCCGCCTGCGAGTTCCGGGCCGCGACGACCGTCCAGCGTCCCGCGCGGTTGATCGGGTGCTCCACGACGATCCGGTACTGCGAGTTCGCGACGTCGATGACCCGGGTGCCGGCCTGCTCCTCGGTGAGGCTGCCGAGCGCCCGCTCGAGCCGCCCGGGCATCGTCGACAGCACGATGTCCCCGGAGGGCGACACCACCGCGACGAGCTGTGCGTTGCCGGGCTGGGAGAGGTCCGGGTCGCTGTCGATCTCGAGCGTCGCCACGTACGGGTCGGCGTCGGCGTCCAGCAGGGTGTGTGTCGCGTTCGCGACGACGCTGACGACCTGGAAGCGCATCACGAGCACCAGCAGGACGATGACGACCGCCGCGATCGCGGTCGAGCCGATCGTGATCCGCGCGCGGAGCGAGAGCAGCCGCAGCGGGCGCGCGAGGCCCCGGTGTCCGGTCGGGTCGTCCGACCGTCCGTCCGGGGTGGTGGTGCTCACGCCCCGACGAGGTCGAGACGGTAGCCGCGACCGCGGACCGTCGAGATCGCCACGGTGGCCTCGTGCGCGGTCAGCTTCTTCCGGAGGTACGAGATGTACTGCTCCACCACGTTCGGGTCGACGTGCTGCGAACCGTCCCAGACCTCCTCGAGGATCTTCGGACGGTCCACGACGGTGCCGACGGACCGGGCGAGCAGCCGCAGCAGCGCGAACTCGGTCGGGCTCATCGCCACGCGCTGGCCCTTGATCGCGACCCGGCGGGCCTCGGAGTCGATGGCGACGTCGCCGACCTCGATGGTCCGCGGTGCGCCGGCGCTCTCCCGACGTCCCAGCGCGCGGAGTCGCGCGGTGAGTTCGGCGAAGGCGAAGGGCTTCGTGAGGTAGTCGTCCGCGCCCGCGTCGAGACCGAACACGCGATCGTCGACGGCGTCACGCGCGGTCACGAGGAGGATCCGCACGGGGTCCTCGCGTTCGCGGATGCGTCGGGCGAGTTCGAAGCCGGACATGCCCGGCATCATGACGTCGACGACCGCCAGGTCGAACGACTGCTCCCCGAGCGCGATGAGCGCCTCGACACCGTTCTCGACCGCGGTCACGCGGTACCCCTCGGCAGCGAGACCACGTTCCATGAGGGCGCGCATCTCGTCGTCGTCCTCGACCACCAACAACCGCATAGTGGACCTCCTCGAGGTCCATCGTGGCACCGAACCTGTACGCGCGGGCGCTCCCCGGGCCGATCGGGCTGAATCTCGTCACAGCACGGTGCCCGAGTAGAACGGTCTGTCCCGCGTTCGAGGGACGTGAGCAGTGCTCTGGTCCTTGGTAGGCTGCGACCGGACCTGGCGTGCCCGACGCAGGGTCCGCACTGGGGGCACCACCATGACCATGACCGAGATGTCGGACCACCCGGCGATCGTCCGACTGCGAGTCGAACTCGACGCCGCGTGGAAGAGCATCTGCACGCTCGGCGGCCTCGCGGACGATGCGCGCGGTCGGGTCGTCGCCGAGCTGCGCGCAGCCGTGCCGGACGTGGCCAGTCGTGCCGCGCTCGAGGCCGGCTCCGAGGCGGCGGTCGCGGAGATCAGTCGGTTCGCGGAGGCCGAGGTTGTCCGGGCCGAGGTCCGTCAGGCCGGGACGGTCGTGCCGTCGACCGAGCTCTGGGACGACATCGTGCACACGGCCGCCGAGGCCGCCGTCGCACGACGCTGACGGGGTCGGGCGCGCCCGAGTGCCGGCAGGACGCACATCCCTCGCGGTCCGGGGCCCGCACGGTGTTCGCGGAGCCGAGACTCGGGGTGCGCGACAGATCCCGCGCGCCAGGGCCCGAGCAACGTCGCTGCGCGCGAGACTCGGGCGCGCGGCGCGCGGCGCGCGGCGGCGCAGCCGCAGCCGCAGCCGCTGCAGCGCGCGCTCAGTCGTCCTCGCCGAGCAGCTCTTCGCGCACACGCCGGATGTCCTCGAGCAACGCCCCGATGAGGATCCAGTGCTGCGAGTTCGGCCGGAGCACCTCGAGCGGGGCCGTCAGCGCGGGCTCCTCCACGACCGGCAGTTCGCTCGCCTCGACGCGCTGGCTCAACGCCCGGACGTCCGCCCCGATCCGAGCGACCTCGGTGGCGATCCGCCCGACGATCGGGTCCGCCCGGAGGTCGGGGCCGGTGTTGTCCCGGATCGCCCGGGTCATGCCGGTGACACGGGTCACGAGGACCCGCAGGTGCTCGGCGACCGCGGCGTCCCGGTCGAGGACGTCCCGGTGCCGACTCCGCCGCGGGTTCATCGTGAGGGACTCCTGCGCGGCGGTGATCGACGCCTCGGCACGCAGGTGTTGCGACCGCAGGGCCCGCGCCTGCAGCAGGGCGCCGTGCCACCGGTCGTGGTCCCAGCCCTCGGTCAGTCCGACCGCGATCCGCTCGAACGCGACGGCGGTGTCCCGAGCCAGTCGGGCGACGGCGAGGTGCGCCGGCTCGAGCAGCACCGGCGGCACGAGGGCCGCGTTCACCGCGAGGGCGACGACGGCCCCGACGACGGTCTCGAGGATGCGGTCGGCCGAGTAGTTGGGCGTCACGACCCCGGCGGTGAGCACGAGCATGCCGCTGATGCCGACCTGGGTCGCGGACGTCGGGGTCAGGCGGAGCGCCCAGGCGATGAGGATGGCCAGCACCACGACGAGGAGCACCACCCACACGCTGTCGCCGAGCAGCAGGTGCACGGCGGTGGCGAGGACGACCCCGATGACGACGCCGGCGCTCCGCTCGAGACCCTTCACGAACGACTGGTTGATGCTCGGCTGGACGACGAGGAGCGCGGCGATGGCGGCGAACGTCGGGAACGGTCCCTGGATGAGCAGCCGGCAGAGCAGCACCGCGGCCACCACCGCGACCGCGGTCTTCACGACCTGCAGGAAGGGGGTGCGGCTGGAGCTGCGGAGCCTCGCGACCGGGTTCACGACGCCCACGGTAGCCACGAGCCGCACGCCGAGCCGTGCACGAACGCGACGAATCCGCGGGGACACGGTTGACTGATCCCGTGTGGCCCAACCACGAACGCGTCATCCCGCAGGCCTTCGCCGGCTCCGGGACCTCCGTCGTGGCCGCGCGCGCCCACTCCGTCGAGCCGTCCGGCAACGGCTACCTCTACGGGTACGAGGTCGACACGGTCGACCGGAGCGGCCAGCGGGCGACGGTGCTCACGTACGTCGACACCGGCGGTGCGCACGACCAGAACAGCGCGATCGTCACGGACCCGTCCACGGGGGAGCCGGTCTCGGTCTGGGCCTACCCGAACGACCCCGGGCTGCCGGTCCTGCCGCAGGTGACGTACCGGGACGCCGTCGCCGAGCTCCTGACGACGCTCGGCATGCCGGTCACGGACCCGACGCTGACGGTCGCCGCCTACCGCCCGGGCAAGCGGGCCGTCGTCCGGGTGGACGCTCCCGAGGGCACGGTGTTCCTCAAGATCGTCCGGCCGCACCGGGTCGCGCCGATCGTCCGGTCGCACGAACAGTTCGTCGCGGCCGGGCTGCCCGTCCCACGGGTGCTGTCCAGCCGCGGCGACGGCCTCCTCGTCCTCGAACGCATCCGCGGCGTGCCCGCGGGCAGCCGCATCCTCGACATCGCCGACGACCCGCGCTTCGTCGCGTCCCTGGCCGCCCTGTCCGGCCGGATCGCCACGGTGCCGATGACCCAGCAGGCTCGGGCGGACGCCATGGACCACGCCGACTGGCACCGTCGGACCCTCGTCGCAGCGCTGCCGCAGGACGCGGAGGAGATCGACCGCCTCTACGACGCGATCGGCCGACGGTCGATCGGGTGGGCGAGCGCGACGAAGCAGGTCGTGCACGGGGACCTGCACCTCGAGCAGGTCTTCGTCGACGAGGACGAGCCGTGGCGGATCTCGGGGCTGCTCGACATCGACACCGCCGGCTGGGGGTACCCGGTCCGTGACGTCGGCGCCGTGGTCGCCCACCTCGT
>NZ_BACW01000483.1:0-1736 GCF_000333315.1 Curtobacterium sp. B8 | reverse complement strand
AGGCCAGCACGGCCAACCGCGCGACCCGTTCCGGNTGGGTGATCGCGAACTCGAGGGCGTGCATCCCGCCCATCGACCCGCCGACGACGCCCGCGAAGCGCTCGATGCCGAGTCGGTCGGCCAGCCGCGCCTGCACTGCGACCTGGTCGCGCACGGTGACGAACGGGAAGCGCGAGCCCCACTCGACCCCGTCCGGCGCGACCGAGGACGGCCCGGTCGTGCCCTGGCAGCTGCCGAGCATGTTCGGCACGACGACGAACCAACGGTCCGTGTCGATCGCCCGCCCGGGACCCACGACGTCGCCCCACCAGCCGGCGGTGCGGTGTCCGGGGCCGGCGCTCCCGGCGACGTGCGAGTCACCGGTCAGTGCGTGGAACACGAGCACGGCGTTGTCCCGCTCGGGGGAGAGCGTGCCCCAGGTCTCGTAGGCGACCCGGACCGCGGGCAGTCGTCCCCCGCGGACCCAGTGCTCTCCCGTGTTCTCGAAGCGACGGTTCCCGGGGTGGTCGCCTGGACGCCAGGCGCCGGTGACGGGTGGCTTGCCGAGGGTGCCGAGTTCGGCGCCGGGCACGAGGGAGGACGGCACGGAGTCCTCGGGGGTCGTCTGCCAGTCCATCGTCCGACCAGTCTGCCGGGAGGCGCGGGTCGCCGCCGCCGTGTTACGTCACCCCGGGCGTGTGGTCGCGGTGGTCGCGCGCGTTCCGGGGTGCGGCCCGCGGCGGTGCGGGCGCGGCCGGCGGCGGTGCGGGTTCTGGTCTACGGGTGGCGCGGCGTCCGGTGTCCCGTTTGCGGGTGGCGCGGCGTCCGGTGTGCGGTCGTTTGCGGCGCCGGACGCTGTTGTGCGACATCGCCGTCGTCGTGCGACGACGGCGATGTCGTCGCCCCGCGCGCGCAATCGTTGCGTGCGCAACGAACGACGCCGCCGCTGTCGTTCGACAGCGGCGGCGTCGTTCCGCAGCGGCCGCGGCGGGCTCACGGCGCGGCCCCGCCCGGACCCGGCGCTAGGCGCGCAAGCGCTCCGACTCCGCCCGGGCCGCGGCGAGCCCGGCCTCGAGGTCGGCCCGGAGGTCCTCGATGTTCTCGATCCCGACCGACAGGCGGACGAGCCCCGGCGTGACCCCGGTCGTCAGCTGCTGCTCGGGCGTGAGCTGCGAGTGCGTGGTCGACGCCGGGTGGATCACGAGCGAGCGCACGTCACCGATGTTGGCCAGGTGCGAGAACAGCTGCAGGTTGTCGACGAACGCCTTGCCCGCGTCCACGCCGCCCTTCAGCTCGAACGACAGCACGGCCCCGACGCCCTTCGGCGCGTACTTCGTCGCCGCGGCGTACCAGGGGGAGGTGGGCAGGCCCGCGTACGAGACCGAGGCCACGTCCGGGTGCCGGTCGAGCCACTCGGCGATCTCCTGCGCGTTCGACACGTGCCGCTCGATCCGCAGGCTCAGCGTCTCGATGCCCTGGAGGAGCGCGAACGCCGTGTCCGGCGAGTTCGACGCCCCGAGGTCGCGCAGCAGCTGCACCCGCGCCTTGATGATGTACGCCAGCTGGTCGCCGACCGCCTGCGAGAACACCGCGCCGTGGTAGGAGGGGTCCGGCGTGCTGAACTCGGGGAACTTCTCGGGGTGCTCCGACCAGGCGAACGTCCCGCCGTCGACGATGACCCCGCCGATGACGGTGCCGTGGCCGCCGAGGAACTTCGTGGCCGAGTGCACGACGACGTCGGCGCCGTGCTCGACGAC
>NZ_BACW01000484.1:0-1806 GCF_000333315.1 Curtobacterium sp. B8 | reverse complement strand
CTGCCGACGCTCGCTGCCCCGGTACCGCTCACGGGCCTCCCGGCGGGTCCGCGGAGCGGGCTGCACGGTCTCGCCGGGCAGTCCGCGGCTGATGGTGTCCTCGGGGACGCGGCTCACGATGCTGCCTCCTGCTGCCTCCTGCTGCCTCATCGGGGCGCCTCCAGGACCACGGTCGTGCCGGACCCCGGCGCGGAGAAGAGCTTCGCGTCGCCGCCGACCTCGCGGAGACGGTTGACGACGCTCTCCTTGAAGCCGAGCCGTTCGGCGCTGACGTTGGTGAGGTCGAAGCCGACTCCGGAGTCGGTGACCATCGCGCGCACCATCTCGTTGTCGTGCACGATCGTGACGTGGGCCTCGCCGACGCCGGCGTGGCGACGGACGTTCTCGAGGCACTCGCCGAGGGCGAGCAGGAAGGCGTCGAGCACGTTCGACGGCAGGAGGACCTGGCCGGTGCCGTGCCAGCTCACCTCGAGGCCCATCCGCCCGAAGCGCTGCTTCACGGACTCGAGGGTCTGTCCGAGGGGCGACTCTTCCTCGCGGGTGAGGGAGTAGTCGCCGGACTGCTGCGGCTGCGGGGTCGCTCCGAGGCGGAGGTGGCGGAGCAGCCGGGCGTCCTCGGCCGCCTGCTCACGCATGGCCTGCTCGGAGACGCCGACGCCGGAGTGGGCGAGGAGCGTCAGCGTCGCCAGCACGGTGTCGTGCAGGAGCCGGGCGCCCTGGCGGCGCTGTGCCTCGGTCTCGCTCGCCTGGCGTTCGGCACGGTGGGCCGTGCCGATGCTGTAGATCCGTCGTGCCACGCGGGGGATGCTCCGGGAGATCCAGACGGTCACGACCGCGATGAGCACCCAGCCGAGCAGCGCACCGCCCACGGGCGCGGAGAAGAACGAGCCGGTCGCCCAGATCATCGCGACCACCACGGCGGCACCGGCGACGATCGTCAGCCCGAGGCCGACCGGGTGACCGCGCTGCGCCATGAGGGGTGCCGAGATGCCGCCGGCCGCGAGCGGGAGGACCGCGCTCGCGATCACCGGCCGGACCGTGTCGTCGACGCCGAGGAGCAGGATCGCGAGGGCTCCGAGGCCGCCCGCGAGGACGACGGCGGTCCACCAGACGGAGCCGGTCGACCCGAAGACGACGAAGCCGACGATCATCGCGGCGATGCACGTGAGGGCCCCGACGAGCAGCCCGAGGGGGACGGCGAGGGAGGACAGCACGGCGACGACACTGATCACGACGCACACGATGCCGACGACACGGGTGGTCGACCGGAGCAGTCGGTCGCGTTCCTGTGCGATCAGATCCATCGATGTCCTGTGCGGTCGAGCTGGTGAAGTCGAGACTCGGTCAGGCCGAGCACCACGCCATCATTCCACGCACGGCACCCGTTGGGGGGTGTTCGGCGCGCCATGCCACGCCGGATGGGGCCGAATCGTGATCGCAGGTGCGATGGGAACGGCTGGCAGCGGCCGCGTGCCCGAAGTCGCCTCATCCGAACAGCCGTCGGAGGTGCGCCCCGACCGCTTCGTGCTCGATGAGGAAGCCGTCGTGCCCGAACTCGCTCTCGATGACCGCTGCCCGGTCGCCGTCGACGGTGTCCGGGATGCCCGCGGCGATGCGGTGCTGGTCCTCGACCGGGAACAGGCGGTCGCTCGACACCCCGACGACGAGCGTCCGTGCCGAGACCTGCGCGAGCGCCGCGTCGACACCGCCCCGCCCCGCCCCGACGTCGTGCGAGTCCATCGCGTGCGTCAACGTCACGTACGAGCTCGCGTCGAACCGCCGGGTGAACTTGTTGCCGTGGAAGTC
>NZ_BACW01000485.1:0-1217 GCF_000333315.1 Curtobacterium sp. B8 | reverse complement strand
CGGACGGGAGGCGCGNTACCATCCGGCACCGCGCCTCCCGTCCGTCTCGGTGCGCGTCAGCGCAGCGTCGGGACGAGCTCCGTCAGGAACGCGTCGGTGTCCTCCCAGCCCTGGACCGCGTGGCAGGGCACGCCGAGCGCCTTCACCGGGTAGTCGTTGCCCTCGGGGTCGAGCCGGTCGCCGACGAACAGCATGTCCTCGAGCGCGATGCCCGTGATCTCGGCGAGCCGGCGCATGCCGTACGCCTTGTCGATCCCCTTCCGGGTGATGTCGATGCTCGTCGAGCCGCCGGAGCGGACCTCGAGGTCGGGGAGCTGCTCCTGGACCAGACGACGGAGGTGGTCCTTCTTCTCGCCGGTCGGGTCCCACTGCTTCTTGACGTCGACCGGGGCGGCCTGGCCGAGCGCCGAGAACGTGATCTGCGAGCCGCGGTCCTCGAGGATGTCGCCCCAGGTCCGCTCCTCCCAGTAGCCCGCCTGCTTCGCCTGCTCCTCGATCGCGGCGAGGGCGCGGGTCTTCTGCTCGTCGGTGAGGTCCTCGGCGTACTGCAGCGCCCAGTCGTCGTCCTGCCACCGGTAGTAGCGCGTCCCGCAGGTCGGCAGGAGGTGGAGGTCCTCGAGCGTGAGGCCCTCGCGGTCACGGAGCGGGGTCACGAGCTGCTGCTCGAACTGGTGGAAGTTGCCGCCGGAGATCACGGCGACCGGCACGACCTCGAGCAGGGACGCGAAGGTCTCGAGCATGCGGGGGTCGAGCGGCGACTTCGACGGGGCGAGGGTGTCGTCCAGGTCGAAGGCGACGAGGCGGGGCGTGGTCATGTGCACGATCCTGCCAGAGCCGCGCCGACGAGACGCCGGGTGCGACGGGTGTCGGCTCAGGGCCGGTGCGACGCCGGCACCCGTCGCGGGCGTCCGTGATGTCCGTGTACCCGTGTCCGTACATGCCACGCGGCCGCACCCCTGGACCCGGGGTGCGGCCGCGCACGGTGGACGCGGGGCTCACTCCTTGACGAGCACGACCTCGTCGAGCGGCAGCCGCGTGCGCGGGGCGACCTCGCGCTCCGCAGAATCTTGCACGCCCTCGCTCAAGCCTTCGTCACTGGTCCCGCCACCAAACGTTTCGGCGAGAAGCAGGCCATTATCGCCGGCATGGCGGCCGACGCGCTGGGCTACGTCTTGCTGGCGTTCGCGACGCGAGGCTGGATGGCCTCCCCATTATGA
>NZ_BACW01000486.1:0-6019 GCF_000333315.1 Curtobacterium sp. B8 | reverse complement strand
ACCCCCCCCCCCCCCCCCCACCAACAAACGACCTCGTCAGGAGCACCCTCGTGACCACCCCGGCGCCCGCACTCGACACCGTCGTCGACCCCGGGCCCTGCACCCTCCGCGAACGCAAGAAGCAGCAGACCCGGCAGGCCATCCACGACGCCGCCCTCGGCCGTGTCCTCGAGCACGGGCTCGACGGCGTCACGGTCGAGCAGATCTGCGCCGACGCCGACGTGTCGCCGCGGACGTTCTTCAACTACTTCACGTCGAAGGCGCACGCTGCGCTCGGGCTCGACACCGTCGTCACGCCGGACCGCGTCGCCGAGGCGTTCCGCGACGGTGAGGGGCGGCTCGTGGACGACGTGTGCACCCTCGTCGCGCGGAGCGTCCCGCTGCCGTCCGACCGGAGCCGGACGAAGGAACTCCTCGTGCACCGCCCCGAGATGACGCCGACGGTGATGCGGTGGATGGCGGACTCGCGGCACGCCATGCTCGCGGTCCTCACGACCCGGACGGACGAGCAGACCGCCCGCACGGTGGTCACGCTCGTGATGTCCGCGCTGTCCGAGGTCGCGCACCGCGACACGGTGCGCAGCGCCGCCGAGCTCGGGGAGCGGCTCCGTGCCGTCGTGGCCGAGATGGCTGCGCTCGCGACGGCCTGACGCCGGCCCCGCGGCGCCCGGAGGAGCCTCCGAGCCGCGGATGACCGCGACGCCTCGCCGCGCCGTGGCAGTTCCGGTTCGCGAACACCGGGTTCCGCGGACCAGGACTGCCAGGAGGCACCAGGAAGCTCGGCACGACCGCTTCCGGCCCGATGGCACCAGCGGTACCCTCCCAGCATGCGCGCCAAGGGTCCGTCGCCGTACTTCCAGTTCCCGGGCACCGCTCGGGCCGCCCTCGAGCGGTGGTCCGAGGTCTTCGGCGGCGAGGTCCGCACCGCCACCTACCGCGACTTCGGCCGCACCGACGGCCCTCCCGACGCGGTCGCGCACGGGCAGCTGGCCGGCGACCTGGAGCTGTTCGCGGCCGACACCGCCGAGGGCGAGGAGTCGTTCAGCTCGTCGGGGTTGCTGTTCTCCCTGCTCGGCGCGGCCGACCCGGAGACACTGACCCGGTGGTTCGAGGCGCTCTCGGTCGACGGCGTCGTGCTCGACCCGCTGCAACGCCGTCCGTGGGGCGACTGGGACGGGCAGGTGCGCGACGCGTTCGGCGTCACGTGGCTCATCGGGTACGAGGCGGCGGCGGTGGCGGACACCGGGGCCGGGGCCGGGGCCGGGGCCGGGGCCGGGGCACCCTCGGGGTCGGACTCCGACGCATGAGTGTCGTGCGCCAGGTCCAGGTGACGTTCGACTGCGCGGAGCCGGAGCGCGTCGCACGGTTCTGGTGCGCGGTCCTCGGCTACGTCATCCCGCCGCCGCCACCGGGCTTCGCGGACTGGGCGGCGTTCGACGCGTCGCTCCCGCCCGGACACCAGGGATCGGCGTTCGCCTGCCACGACCCGAACGGCATCGGCCCCCGGCTGTTCTTCCAGCGCGTCCCGGAGGACAAGGTCGTCAAGAACCGGGTGCACCTCGACGTCCGGGTCGGCACGGGGTTGGTCGGATCAGCGCGCCTGGCCGCCCTCGACGCCGAGAGCGCACGGCTGGTGGCCCTCGGCGCGACCCAGGTCCGGCGCATGACGGCGGACGGCATGAACGAGTCGTGCATCGTGATGCAGGACGTCGAGGGCAACGAGTTCTGCCTCGACTGACCTCTCACCCCGCGGCGACGAGCGGCGCCCAGAACGTGTCCGGTGCCTCCTCCTGCACGGTGTCCGGCGCGAAGTCGAAACCGTACTGGCCGACGAACTCGCGTGCGGCGGCGATCTCGTCCATCTCGTCGTCGTGCTCGGCGTCGAAGAGGTACACGCCACGACCCATCACGACGCCGCTGTCGCTCACGACGGCGAGGTCCCACCGCCCCTCCGCGGTACGCGTGATCCGGACGACGGCGGCCTGGTCAGCGGTGAAGTCAGCCATGTTGCGAGCATACGGAGTGCGGTGTACCCCGACCCCAGGGTCACGGCGCGTACGGTCCCGCGCATGAGTGAACACCACGGAGAACCCGAAGAACAGCACCACCCCGTCATGGACGGCGCCGAGGAGGCGACCAACGAGGAGAAGCTCCACGGCCTCATCGAGCAGGTCGAGCACGACCACGGTCACGAGGGCGCGGCATCCATGGCCGACCACCTCCGCGACCGCGCGGCCGAGACCGGCGTCGAGACCGAGGAGCCGTCCGACCACGTCGAGTGACGCGGTCGCCCGGCCCGGGAATGGACCCAGCCGCTCCGGCGTACACATGAACACCGATCTCACGAGGAGCGAGCCATGATCCAGACCGACCCCCAGCCGACCGACCGCGACGAGAAGCACTGCCGCCCCGTGCCGTCGCTGCACGACGCGCCGGAGCAGCGCTTCGGTCGGTGGCTCGGACTCATCAACGACGGTCGCTGACGCGATCCGAGGTCGCTCACGCGACCACCTGACGGACGGGAGGCGCGGTGCCGGCTGGCACCGAGCCTCCCGTCCGTTCGTGCGCAGCACCCGGCCGCTAGGCTGAGCGGTCGGACAGCAACCGGCTGGTCCGGCACGAGGAGATCAGCATGTCAGTGGGGTTGCTCGCGGTCGTCGACGACATCCTGTCCGCCGCACTGAAGGCGAGTGCGAAGACGGCGGGCGTGGTCATCGACGACGCCGCCGTGACGCCGCAGTACGTGCAGGGGATCGCGCCGGCACGGGAGCTCCCCGTCGTCGGGCGCATCGCGCTCGGCAGCCTGTTCAACAAGTTCGTCATCATCATCCCGCTGGCGCTCCTGCTCTCCGCGTTCGCGCCGTGGGTGCTGCCGTGGCTGCTCCTCATCGGCGGCACGTACCTCTGCTTCGAGGGGGCCGAGAAGGTCACCGAGTGGTTCGGCACGCACCACGAGTCCGGCGCCGAGACCCCGACGACCGAACCGAAGCTCGTGTTCGGCGCCATCCGCACGGACCTCATCCTCAGCACCGAGATCATGCTCATCGCGCTCGCCGGACTCGACCCCGACCTGGGGTTCTGGCCGACGGTCGGCGCGCTGCTCGTCATCGGTCTGGTGATGACCCTCGCGGTCTACGGCGCCGTGGCGCTGCTCGTGAAGATCGACGACATCGGGCTGCAGATGATGAAGAACCCGTCGCGCTCGACCCGGCGGGCGGGCGCCCGGGTGGTCCGTGCGATGCCCACCGTGTTCCGGGTGATCGGCGTGGTCGGGACCGTCGCGATGCTGTGGGTCGGTGGCCATCTGGTGATCCAGAACCTCGCGGAGACGTTCTGGCACGGGCCCGACGACCTGCTGCATGCCGTCGAACACGCCATCGAGGCCGCAGGGCCCGTGGTGACGTGGATCGTCGACACCGCGGTCTCGGCCGTCCTCGGTCTCGCGCTCGGCATGGTCGTCGTCGGGGTCGTGCTCGGCTTCGGGCGGCTGCGGGGTCGAGCGCACTGACGGGGCGGTCGCGTGCCGGACGGCGCTCGTGCCGGAGCGGGCGTCAGAGTTCGACGTCGCTGCCCATCGTCACCGTGCGCTGTGCCGGCAGACCGAAGCGAGCCGCCGGGTCGGCGGCGTTGTGCGCGAGCCCGACGAACAGCTTCTTCCGCCAGCTCACCATGCCGCGGTTGCCGGGCTGCGGTCGGAGCGCCCCGCGCGAGATGAAGAACGAGGCACGCTCCATCTCGTCCGGGTCCAGGTCGAGGACCTCGGCCAGGCACGCCGCGTGCAACGCCCGCGGGAGGTCCTGGTCGTCCGAGAACCCGAACTTGATCGTGATGTGGTCGATGCCGTCGTCCTCGTAGCCGAGGTCGTCGCGGAAGAACGCCTTCGCGTGCGGCACGTGCGGCACGTTCGCGGTGATGACCGACACGATGATGACGGTCCGGTGCACCACGTGGTTGTGCTCGACGTTCGCGCGGAGAGCGAGCGGTGTCGTCTCCTTGTTCGGGTGCGGGAACACCGCGATGCCTTGGACGCGCGGGATGCCCTTGGTGTTGATCTTCTCGATGAAGTCGGCGAGCGAACCCTCGCGTTCCTTGCGCTCCTCCTGCACGAGCTGCCGGCCGCGGCGCCACGTCGTCATGAGCGTGATCACCGCCAGGGCGATGAGGAGCGGGACCCAGCCGCCGTGCACGATCTTCGAGAGGTTGCCCGCGAGGAACGTCAGCTCGAGCCCGCCGAACACGACGGCCGCGAGGACCAGCTTCCACGTCGCCCAGTGCCACAGCGGTTTCACCACGAGCAGCAGCAGGAGGGTGTCGACGACGAGCGCCCCGGTGACCGACACGCCGTACGCGGTCGCGAGGCTCGCCGAGGAGCGGAACGTGAGCATCACGGCCATGACACCGATGAACAGGAGGAGGTTCACGGCCGGCAGGTAGATCTGGCCGCCTTCCTGCCGGGAGGTCTGCCGGATCGTCAGCGGCGGCAGCAGCCCGAGTTGCACGGCCTGGCGGCTGAGCGAGAACGCCCCGGAGATGACCGCCTGGCTGGCGATCACGGTCGCGGCGGTCGCGAGCACCACGACGGGCAGCTGCAGTCCGCTGGGGAAGAGCAGGAAGAACGGGTCCTTCGCGGCCGACGGGTCACGGAGGACGAGCGAGGCCTGGCCGAGGTAGTTCAGCACGAGCGCGGGGAACACGACGAAGAACCAGGCGCGGAGGATCGGCTTCCGTCCGAAGTGCCCCATGTCGGCGTAGAGCGCCTCGGCGCCGGTGATGACCAGGACGACGGCACCCATGGCGACGAAGGTGATGTACGGATGGGCGATCAGGAACTGGATCGCGAAGGTCGGCGAGAGCCCCTGCAGGACGCCGGGGTCCTGCAGGATGTGCGGGACGCCGGCCGCGGCGATCACGAGGAACCAGAGCAGCATCACCGGGCCGAAGAGGTTGCCGACCTTGCCGGTGCCGAAGCGCTGCACGGCGAACAGCACCACCAGGATGACCGCGGCGATCGGGACGATGAGGTGCTCGATGCTCGGTGTGGCGGTCTGGAGCCCCTCGACCGCGGAGAGCACCGACACCGCTGGAGTGATCACCGAGTCGCCGTAGAACAGCGAGACGCCGACGATGCCGATCACGAGGAAGATCGTCGCGCCGCCCCGCCGCTTCGCGTACAGCCGACGGGCGAGGGCGGCGAGCGCCATCACCCCGCCCTCCCCGTTGTTGTCGGCGCGCATGAGGACGAGGACGTACTTGATCGACACGATGATCGTGACGCTCCAGAACATCATCGAGATGACGCCGTAGACGTCCTCCTCGTTGGCCTTGACGATCCCGCCGTCGATCGTGAACACGGTCCGGAGTGCGTAGAGCGGACTGGTACCGATGTCGCCGAAGACGACACCGAGGGCTGCGAGCGCGAGTGCGGCGACGCCCTTGCCGGGGCCGTGTCCGGCGTCGTCGCCGGAGCCGCCCGCGGCCTTGACGGCAGCGTCGTCGGCGGCCGTACCGGCGGCGGGGCCGGAGCCGGTCGCGGGTGTGTGAGAGCGGGTCTCGGTCACGCTCGTCTCTTCCGTTGCGTGGTCGCCCGGGCGACGACCGCGGATCATCCTCGCACCAGCGCGGGCCGTGCGCTCGCAGGTGGCGCACATCAGGCGTCGGCGTCGTCCCCGGCCGCCGGATCGCCCTCGGCGAGCGGCAGCGTCACGACGAAGCGTGCGCCGCCCAGCGCCGCTCGCTCGACGTGCACGGAACCGCCGTGCGCCTCGACGATGCCGCGGACGATCGCGAGGCCGAGTCCGGAGCCGCCGGACTCCCGGGCGCGGGCTTCGTCGAGCCGGACGAACCGGTCGAACACGCGCTCGCGGTCGGTGTCGGCGATGCCCGCTCCGTCGTCCTCGACCGCCAGGACCGCCAGGTGGGTTCCCGCGGTGCCGAGCTCGAACGCGACGGTCGAGGTCGCGTGCCGCGCGGCGTTGTCGGCGAGGTTCCGGAGGAGCTGTGCGAGGAGGCCCGGGTCGCC
>NZ_BACW01000487.1:0-6489 GCF_000333315.1 Curtobacterium sp. B8 | reverse complement strand
TCCCGTCCGTCGTCGGTCGCGTCAGATCGCGAGGAGCCGGTCGTACTGCCCCGTCGCGAGTCGCTGCGCGGCCCCGCCCTCGGCGGGGATCCGCCACAGGCCGGAGTCGGCGTCGACGAACAGGTCGCCGGCGGAGTCCGCGGCGCTCGGGTAGAACCCGTTCGTCCAGACCTTCGGGCCGCCGGTGACGGCGAGGTCCTCGGTCGCCCCGGAGGCGTCCTGCACGAACAGGTGCGCCACCGCGTGGTCGGCGGTGCAGGGGTGGAACGGGTCCGCCTCGGAGATGGCGGCGCACCACCCGGCGGACTGACCGAGCAGCAGGGAGTCGTCGTTCGTCGCGCTGAACTGGTACGCGGTCCGCGTGCTGACCTTCACGAGCGTCGAGGAGCCGGGCGCGAGCGACCAGAAGCCGTTGTAGGCGCTGCCGCCGAACGCGCGGTAGTCGACGTACAGGGTCCCCTGGCCGTCGGCGAGGAGCCCGCCGAAGTAGCCGATGGGCTGCTGCTCGGCGTTCGCGACGGTCCGGGTGGTCACGTCGCCGTGCACGCTCCGGCTGACCACCGTGCCGCCGTTCGCGGTGGTCGTGAAGGTCGAGACCGTGCCGTCACGCCCGACCGTCCACGCCGTGCCGGTGGACGGCAGGATCGTCTTCGGGACGCCGCCGCCGATCGGCAGCTTCACGATCGCCCCCGTGACCGAGTCCTTCCAGTACACGTTGCCGGGGACGTCCGAACGGAGGTCCTTCGTCAGGTGCAGCCCGCTCGCGAGGACCCGCGCCGCTCCCCCGTCGGCCGGGTACTGCAGGAGCTTCGTGCCGTCGCTCGACGGGACGAAGACGTTGCCGACGTCGTCCGCGGCGAAACCGGCGCCGTGCTTCACGACGGTCTTCGGAGCGCCGCTCCCGGACGTCGGGAACCGCACCACGGCACCGCTCGCGTCGAGACCGTAGAGGGACTGCGTGACCGCCGTCGTGGCCGGGGCCGTGTACCGGACCGAGACCGCGCGACCGTCGCCCTTCGCACCGACCGCCCGCACCGAGAACGTGTAGCGGACGCCGGCCCGGATCCAGCCGTACCGGTCCGAGCGGACGGTGGCGGGCAGGACGTCGGTGCCGCTGCCGGGCTGCCCCTCGGTCGGGCGGATCGACACGCGCCAGTGCTGCACGGCCCCGCCGGACCGAGGCGCACCCCAGGTCAGCGTGGCTGCGTCGCCGGCGCCGCTGACGTGGACGGACGTCGGGACCCCGGGGAGCCTCGACGCGGGCGTGGCGGCCACTGCGGGCGTCACGCCACCGATCACCAACGCCGCGGCTGCTGCGGCGGTGAGCACTGCTCTGTACACGATCGATCCCCTCGTTCCCGTGGCCTTCGGGTGGCCACGGCTCAGGTCATCGAAGCACCGCGGGCGCGGAGCGTGGGACGGTCGGCGGCCATCGTGCGGGGTCGGCGTGCGGTTGGCGGGACCCCGCAAGCGCGGTCGGGGCAGGGCGCGCGGGCGCTGGCGTGCCCGAGTCTCGCGCTGGCGTGCCCGAGTCTCGCGCTGGCGTGCCCGAGTCTCGGGCTGGCCGACATGTCTCGGGCCCCGGAGCGCGAGACATGTCGGCCACGCCGAGTCTCGGCGCACGACGGCACCGGGCGGGGCGGCGGGCGGGGCGCCAGGCGCGACTCAGTGGCGCGGCTTGCGGCCCCCGCGGTCGTCCCGGTCGTCGCGGTCGTACGAGCGAGCGCCGCCACGCGGACCCCGGTCGTCGCGGTCGTACGAGCGACCGCCGCCACGCGGACCCCGGTCGTCCCGGTCGAACCGGCGGCCACCGCCACCGCCACCGCCACGACGGTCCGGCTTGATCTCGATGAGCTTCCCGCTGATCCGGGTGTCCGACAGCCGGTCGAGCACGCCCGCGTCCATGTCGGCCGGGAGCTCCACGATGGAGAAGTCCGGGCGGATCTGGATCGCGCCGAAGTCGTCGCGGCGCAGCCCGCCCTCGTTGGCGAGCGCACCGACGATCTGGCGCGGCTCGACCCGGTGGCGACGCCCGACCTCGATGCGGTACGCCGTCATCGGCTGCGAGCGACGCGGACCCCGGTCCTCGCGGTCGGCGCGGTCACCGCGGTCGTCCCGGTCACGGCGGGCACCCGCAGCGCCGTCCCGGCCGACCCGAGCGCTGAGCTCGTCGGAATCCGGGTCGAGCAGCAGCGGGTCGTCGCCCTGCGCCACCACGGCGAGGGCCGCGGAGACGTCCTCGGCGGGCACGTCGTGGTTGCGGACGTAGTGCGCGATGACGTCCCGGAACGCCGAGATGCGGTCCTGCTGCTCGAGCGCCGCGGTGATCGCGTCGTCGAAGCGGGTCAGGCGCGTCTCGTTGACGTCCTCGATCGTCGGGAGCTGCATCTGCGTGAGCGGCTGCTTCGTGTGGCGCTCGATGGCGGAGAGCAGGCGGCGCTCACGCGGCGTGACGAAGCTGATCGAGTCGCCCTTGCGGCCGGCGCGACCGGTGCGGCCGATGCGGTGGACGTACGACTCGATGTCGACCGGGATGTCGAAGTTCACGACGTGCGTGATGCGGTCGACGTCGAGACCACGGGCAGCGACGTCGGTGGCGACGAGGATGTCGAGCTTGCCGGACTTCAGCTGGTTCACGGTCCGCTCACGCTGAGCCTGGGCGACGTCGCCGCTGATGGCGGCCGCGGCGTACCCGCGGGCGCGGAGCTTCTCGGCGAGCGTCTCGGTCTCGCTCTTGGTGCGGACGAAGATGATCATGCCCTCGAAGTCCTCGACCTCGAGGATGCGGGTGAGGGCGTCGACCTTCTGCGGGTACGACACCATGAGGTAGCGCTGCGTGATGTTCGCCGCGGTCTTCGTCTTGGTCTTGACCGTGATCTCGGCCGGGTCCGTGAGGTACTGCTGCGAGATGCGACGGATCTGCGCGGGCATCGTCGCCGAGAACAGCGCGACCTGCTTGTCGTCCGGCGTCTCGGCGAGGATCGTCTCGACGTCCTCGGCGAAGCCCATCTTGAGCATCTCGTCGGCCTCGTCGAGCACGAGGTACTTCAGCTCGGACAGGTCGAGCGTGCCCTTGGCGATGTGGTCCATGATGCGACCGGGCGTGCCGACGACGACGTCGACGCCGCGACGGAGCGCCGAGAGCTGCACGCCGTACGCCTGACCGCCGTACACGGGCAGGACGTGCACGTGCTTCATGTGCGAGGCGAACTGCTCGAAGGCCTCGCAGACCTGGAGCGCGAGCTCGCGCGTCGGGGACAGCACGAGGGCCTGCGGCACCTTCGCGCCGGACTCCATCCGCGACAGGATCGGCAGCGCGAACGCGGCGGTCTTGCCGGTACCGGTCTGCGCGAGACCGACGACGTCGCGGCCCTCGAGGAGCGTCGGGATGGTGGCTTCCTGGATCGCGGACGGCGTCTCGTAGCCGATGTCCTTGACGGCCTTGAGCACCTGGTCACTCAGGCCGAGGTCGGCGAAGGTCACCACGGGCCCCTCGTCGACGGTCTCGGCAGTGCTGGTGTTCTCGGTGCTCATGGGGAGAACGGTATCCCGGATGTGGCACGGAGAGTGAATGCGCGGCGTACCCTCCACCGGCCTGGAGGCGCGGGGCGGGCCCGCACCGCGCCTCCAGTCCGTCCCGTGGTGACGCCGCGCTGACGCGACGCGCGGTCAGGAGGCCGCGTCGCGTGCAGCCGCGCCCACCCCGAACAGGACGTCGGCCTGGTCGTTGAGCCGTTCGAGCAGCCCGGCCAGCTGCCGGAGCTCCTCCGCGGCGAAGACCCCGGTGAGGTCGTCGAACACCTCGGCACCGGCGAGGTCCAGCTGGTCGAGGACCTCGACGCCGAGCGGCGCGAGCGAGAGGAGCGCCGCGCGGCCGTCCGCCGGGTCCGGCGCGGTCGAGAGGAAGCCGGCGTCGACGAGGGACGCCACCCGGCGGCTGATGACCGGCCGCGACAGCCCGGTCGCGTCGGCGATCGCCGTGGAGCGCACGGCACCGATGTGCTCGACGGCTCGCAGGATCACCCGCGCCGTCGGGTCGAGCCCCCCGCGCGACTCGATGAGCGATGCGCGGATCGTCTGCCGGACCCAGAGTCGGTCGAGCTGGGATCGCAGGAGTCGCTCGGCGGCGGCCCGGTCCTCGTTCACTGCGCCAGCGTACCCGGAGTATTTAGTTGCTTCCAGAACGCAACGGATGTATCGTTGCGCGGTCTGCAAACTTTCACAGCGCGTAACCCCGGTTCGCGCAGCTTGATCCAAGGAGCTCGATGACAGCCACCGCACCCGTCTCGGTGCAGGCCCCCGCGGCCGCAGGTGGGGCCGGTCAGCAGCCGCTGATGACCCACCGCCAGATCCTCCTCGTCATCTACGGCCTGATGGCGGGCATGTTCCTGTCATCGCTCGGCCAGACCGTCTTCGGCACCGCGATCCGGACGATCGGTGACGACCTGCACGGGCTCGACCAGCAGGCCTGGGTCACGACGGCGTACCTCATCACCTCCACGATCGCCACGCCCATCTACGGCAAGCTCTCCGACATCTTCGGCCGCCGGCCGCTCTACATCTTCGGCATCGTCGTCTTCATCCTCGGCGCCGTCCTGTCGTCCATGTCGACCTCGATGATCATGCTCGCCGGCTTCCGGGCCGTGCAGGGCATCGGCGCCGGTGCGCTCATGTCCCTCCCCCTGGCGATCATGGGCGACATCCTCGCCCCCCGGGAGCGTGCGAAGTACCAGGGCTACTTCCTCGCGGTCTTCGGCATCTCCTCCGTCATCGGGCCGCTCATCGGCGGTCTGCTCGCCGGCTCCTCCGAGATCCTGTGGATCACCGGCTGGCGCTGGGTGCTCCTCATCAACGTGCCGATCGGCATCGCGGCGCTGATCATGGTCATCGTCTTCCTGCACCTGCCGAAGGTGCACGGCGGGTCCGACAAGCCGGTCGTCGACTGGTGGGGTGCGACCGCGGTCATCGTCACGCTCGTCCCGCTGCTGCTCGTAGCCGAGCAGGGCCGCACCTGGGGCTGGGGCTCGCCGGCTGCCGTGGCCTGCTACGTGATCGGCGTCGTCGGACTGGTCGGGCTGCTGCTCGTCGAGTCGAAGATGGGCGACGCGGCGATCATCCCGCTGAAGCTGTTCCGCTCCGGCACGTTCTCGATGGCCACCGTGATCGGGTTCCTCGTCGGCTTCGCGATGTTCGGCGCCATGCTGACCATCCCGCTCTACCTGCAGATCGTCGTCGGTCTGACCCCGACCGAGTCCGGCTTCGCGACCCTGCCGCTCGTCGGTGGCCTGATGATCGCCTCGATCACGTCCGGTCAGATCGTGGCCCGGGTCGGCCACTACCGGATCTTCCCGGTGATCGGCACGTTCCTGGTGTCGACCGGCTACGTCGTCCTGACCTTCATGACGATCGACAAGCCGCTCTGGTTCCTCATGATCGGGATGTTCCTGATCGGCCTCGGCCTCGGCTCGGTGATGCAGTCGCTGACGCTCGCGTCGCAGGGGTCCGTCGAGGCGCGGGACATGGGTGTGGCGACGTCGTCGGCCACGTTCTTCCGCCAGATCGGCGGCACACTCGGCACCGCGGTGCTGCTCTCCGTGCTGTTCTCCGTGATGCCGGCGAACATCCTGCACGCGACGGCGAACCAGAAGGACCTCTCCGCAGCGCTCGGAGCCGCGACGAACCCGACGGTGGCCTCGGCCTCGGAGAACCGCGGCGTCATGGACAAGATCTGGACGCCGATCGTGACCCCGCTCGAGGACGGCGTGCAGGCGAAGCTCGACGACGCCTCGGCGCAGGCGACGACCGCTGCCGACGCTGCGGTCACGGAACAGGTGACCGCGGCCGTCCAGCAGCAGGTCGCCGCGGGCGCGGTGCCCGCCGCCGCAGCGCAGCAGGTCATCGACCAGCAGGTCGCCGCGGCCACCCCCGCCGCCGAGCAGCAGGCCCTCGCCGCCGTCGCGGACGAGGCGCACGCCACCGTCCAGGACGGCACCGTCTCCGTCGACTGGTCGAACGCCTCCCAGCGCTCGTACTGGGTCGACCAGCTCACCCCGGCACTGGCGAAGAAGATCGAGGACGGATCGGGCACGAGCGACACCGCGTCGAGCGCGAACGACACCTCGTTCCTGACCGGTGCGGACAGCCGACTCACGCGGCCGTTCATGGCGGGCTTCAACGCCTCGTCGGTGACGATCTACTGGGTCGGGCTCGGTGTGATCCTCCTCGCGTTCGTGCTCACCTGGTTCTTCCGGGTGCCGCCGCTGCGGCAGCGTTCAGCGCTGCAGGAGCGGGCCGACCTGTCCGCCGAGGCGGAGCTGGAGGCCGAGGCCGGTCTCGCCGCCGCCGAGGCCGGGTCCTTCACCGGACCGATGACGGGCTCCGTGCCGGTCACGTCCGCACCGACGAGCGGGTCCACCCCGACCCGCCGGTGACCGACCGGGCCGTCCGTCCGGGTCGCAAGGCGGACGGACGGCCCGACCCCCCCCCCCC
>NZ_BACW01000488.1:0-3078 GCF_000333315.1 Curtobacterium sp. B8 | reverse complement strand
TAAGGCAACCCCGCCAGCCTAGCCGGGTCCTCAACGACAGGAGCACGATCATGCGCACCCGTGGCCAGGACCCAACGCTGCCCGACCTATCCTGAAGCCAAAGGAAATGAGATCGGAATTTCGTCTGCATGCCCCCACCGTGCCACACGAGAGCACTGCACACAAACGAGAGCACCGCTCTTGCAATTGACCCCTCCGCAGTGCAGACTGCTCCTGCGAGAGCACCGCTCTCCGAATCAGACCCAGGAGGAACCCATGTCCGACCGTCACCTCGTCATCGGAGCCGGCCCGGTGGGCCGGCACGTCGCCGCCGTCCTCGCGGAGCGCGGCGCCGACGTCACCGTCGCCACCCGCTCGGGACGCGACACCGGCCTGGGCCCCCTCGGCCCGGTTCCGGACCGCCACGGAGCCCGCGGAGCGGCGGGCCGGCCGAGGCCGCGGGGAGGGGCGGTGGGTCACGTCGCCCTCGACGCCTCCGACGCCGACGCGCTCACCCGGGCGACCGAGGGTGCCGCGGTCCTCTACAACTGCGCGAACCCCGGCGACTACACCCAGTGGGAGCGCACCTGGCCTCCGCTGATGTCGGCCGTGCTCACCGCGGTCGAGCGCACCGGCGCCGTGTACGCGATCACCGGGAACCTCTACCCGTACGGCCCCGTCGACGGGCCGATGCACGAGGGACTGCCGGACGCGGCCACCGACCACAAGGGCATCCTCCGCGCGAGGCTCTGGGGCGACGCGCTCGCAGCGCACCGAGCCGGCCGGATCCGCGCGGTCGAGGTGCGCGGCTCGGACTACGTCGGCCCGGGCGTCGGGGCGAACGGGCACGTCACCCGGGTCCTCCCGGCCGCGCTGCGGGGCAAGGCCGTGACGATGATGGGTCGGACCGACCAGCCGCACACCTTCACCGACGTGCTCGACGTCGCTCGCACGCTCGTGGCCGCCGCCCTCGACGAGACCGCGCACGGCCGGGTCTGGAACGTGCCGTCCAACGCGCCCCGGACGCAGGTGCAGGCGGTCACCGAGATGCTCGCCGTCGCCGGGAAGCCGCCGGTCACGGTCCGCCGTGTCCCCGCCGGTGTCATCCGGGCGAGCGGGCTCGTGGTGCCGTTCATGCGGGAGATGGCCGACATGTCGTACCAGTGGACGCGGCCGTACGTCCTCGACGACGCGGCGGCGCGCGCGCACTTCGGCATCGAGCCGACGCCGTGGGAGGAGGTGTGCCGCCGGACGGTCGCCGGGCTCTGAGGGCGGAGCGGGCAGGGGCGCGGGTCGAGGTGGCGCGGAGCAGGCAGGGGCGCGGGGCAACACCTGTCGTTCACCGGGACGTCACCGGCCGGTCAGGCAGGGTCGCGAACATGCGAGGGCACTCAGCTTCGGGTGCCCTCGACCGCTCCCCCTCCCGACAGGAAGTCCTCCGTGCCCGCTCCCCGGACCATGCGGATCCTCGCACTCACCGCCGCGCTGGCCGCCAGCCTCGGCGCCGCCGTGGTCGCACCCGCGACCGCCTCCGCCGCCGCCCCGATCACCGACGACCGCGACCCGAGCTGCACCACGACCAGCACGACCGCGCTCTGTGCTGCCCCCGACACGCTCCTCGACGTCCGGATCGGCGACGTCCACCCGACGCAGCCGTCGCTCGGCTACGACGAGGTCTACTACAAGCTCGGTCGGTACTCGACCGCGCTGAGCAAGGACGCGGTCAACAAGAAGTTCGACGACTGGTGCGAGGCGAACGGGCAGGAGGAGGCCGCGACCACCACCGCCGCCTCGACCCTCACCGATCCGTCGTCCTTCACCTGCGCCGTCCCGCTCGGGTCCGAGACGCCGGACACGATCGCGCCGATGAAGACCGTCGTGATCGGCCCCGGCGGCACCCTCTACCTCACGGACGGGCACCACACGCTCACCTCGTTCGACGAGGACAGCGGGCCCGACGTGCACGTCCGTCTGCGGGTGCTCGGCAACCTCTCCGGCCTGGGCACCACCGAGTTCTGGCAGACGATGCAGGACAACCGGTGGGTCTGGCTCCGGGACACCGCGGGCCGGTCGATCACGCCCGCCCGACTGCCGCAGAACGTCGGGTTGGCGGCGTTCCAGGACGACAGCGCCCGCAGCATCATGTACTTCGGTCGGGACATCGGCTACACGGCCGACGGCGCCGTTCCCTTCCAGGAGTTCTACTGGGGATCGTGGCTCCGCGCGCACCCCGAGCTGGGCCTCGCGTCGTGGGACCAGGACGACTTCGCCGCATCGCTGTCGCTCGTCGAGCGGATCACCAGGGCGCAGGTCGCGCTCGCCCCGAACGACGTCGTCGACGCCGAGAGCGGGTACACCGCAGCCGACCTCAGCACCCTGAGCGTCTGGAACGACGGCAAGGCCGTGACGAAGGGCGAGTGGGCGAAGCTCTCGGCGCCGTACTCGTCCGACAAGCCGGGGAAGCTCGCCTACATGACGGAGTACCGCAGGACCCTGGCCGCCGAGCCGGGCGAGCCCGGCACGGACCCGAGCGACCCGAGCGACCCGACGGACCCGACCGAGCCCACGGATCCGGCCGACCCCGGCACGACCCCGACCGAGCCCGCCGAGCCGAGCACCACGCCGTCGGCACCGTCCGATCCGAGCACCGGCGACGACGGGCCGACCGACCCGACCACCGTCCGGGGCACGGTGACGGTCGAGGGTGACCTCGTGGCGGGCGGCTCGATCACCGTCCGCGGCACCGGGTTCGCGGCCGACACCGCCGCCCGTGTCGAGATCCACTCCGACCCGGTCCTGCTCGGGGCCGTCCGGACCGACGACACCGGCGCGTTCACCCTCGCGGCGACCGTCCCGGCGTCGCTGCCGGCCGGGACCCACACGGTCGTCGTGGTCGTCGACGGGGTGACCGTCGGGTCCACCACGGTCACCGTCTCCGCGGCGGGCCCGGATGGCGAGCTCGCGTTCACCGGCGCCGAGGGCCTCGTCCCGGCAGCGGTGACAGCGCTCCTCGCCGTGCTCGTCGGCACAGGGATCGTGGTCGCGCGACGTCGTCGGGCGCGGCGCGCGTAGTCCACGCGGCGCGCGGCGGACGGGAGG
>NZ_BACW01000489.1:0-6041 GCF_000333315.1 Curtobacterium sp. B8 | reverse complement strand
GGCGCGCGTCAGCGACGCTCAGCGCGGGATGACCGAGAACAGGACTTTCTTCCGCACCATGTACCAGCCCAGCAGGATGAGCGCCGTGTGCGCAGCGAAGCCGATCCACCCGTTGAACCAGTCGACGCCGGGGATCGACGCGATGGCGAGCGCGAAGAAGACCTGCCACACGAACACGTAGAGGCTCGCCTGCCCGAGCGGGATCCACAGCCACCCGATGGCCGCTGCGATCGGCTTCCAGAACACGGTGAGGATCGCGTAGGACACGACGGCGAAGAACGCGATGTCGACCAGTCGCCCCCACTGCAGGTCGACGCGCTGGTACGCGGTGTTGTAGAGCTGGTCGTACATCGTCGCGGGGAACGGCGCGGGCGTGAACCCGAACTGGTTGCCCGCCCACACGTAGACGAGGAACAGCGCGTAGCCGACCATCCCGACCCCGACGAGCACCTTCCCGAGCCGACCGGTCAGCGCGCCGACGATCTGCCGCCGGTACACGCCGAGGACGAGGCCGTGGGTGAACACGACCTGCCAGGTGAGCAGGGGGAAGACCGCCTCGAACTGCGAGTTCAGCGGACGGAACTCCGGGTTGAGCGCCTGGTAGACGTACAGCGCCCAGCTGACGATGAGGAGCGCCCACCAGAACCCACGCCGGATCACCCACATGAACAGCGGGATGAACAGGCTCAGCACCACGAACAGGCCCATGATGTTGAACGGCCAGGGGCCCATCTCGAGCAGCAGGAACTGCCGGATCGCGAACCACGGCGGCGGGTAGGCCAGCAGCTGCATCGCGTTCGGGTAGAGGTCGTACACGCGGCCCTCCGCCCCGACCCCGCCGGTGCCGGTCCCCCGGTCGGTGAAGGTCGTGATGGCGTCGGTGTTCAGGAACGGCACGAAGCTCAGCGCGAAGACCACGAGGATCACCGCGAGGGTCACGAGGTACTGCTTCCGGGCGCGCTTCCACGCGCCGACCGCCGCGGCCCACTCGCCGAACTTCTTGATCGCGAACGGGTACGTCATGCCGAGGACCATGCCGGAGAGGAACACGAACATCTCGGCACCGGTGATCGCGCCGACCGCGTGCAGCGTGATGTACGAGTACGGTCCGCCGATCTCGATGTGGGTGATCACCACGGCGAGGATGATGAAGCCGCGGAACAGGTCGAGCCGGAGGTCGCGTCCGGGCTTGCCGTCGTCCGGGTAGCGCCAGCTCGGGACGAGCCGACCGAACAGGCCGCTGAGGAGGAACACCGCGGCCAGACCCACCGCCAACCAGACGATCCACGCCATCTGGTCGCCGCCGGTGTCGTACTGCTGGTTCGTCGCCGCGGCGCCGTCCTGCGGCGTCACGCGCTCGGTGACGGGGCCGGAGACGAAGTCGCCCGCGCGTTCGAGGTCGGTCCGGAAGGACCCGGCGATGCCCGGCACCGCGGTGTCGCGCCAGTCGGCGACGCGGTTGCCGGCCTCGGGCTCGCGGCGGTTCGTCTCGAGGAAGGTGACGCCCTCGACGAGCGGTTTGTCGTCGAGCGCGGCGATGACCTGCCGCCACCAGCCCTGCTTCACGGTGAGCTCGGCGTCGCCGCGGAGCGAGTGGTCGAACAGCGCGCCCGTGTCGAGGAGCATCGGCAGGTCACGGTCCTTCGCGAACCGGTCGTAGAACGTGCCGGCGGCGACGGGCTGCTGGTAGCCCCAGGTCTCGTCGAACCGGGCCTGCACCTCACCGGCTTCCGGGGCGTCGTTCCGGGTGAGCGGGACGTCGCGGCCGGCGGCCTGCGTGGCCTTGCCCTTGCCGAACGAGAACATCGACAGCCCGACCCAGTCGACGCTCGCGGCGCCGGGCCAGTACGGCTCGTACGGGTCGTCCGCCGCGGTGAGCTCGCCGTCGCCGTTCGTGTCGACGGCCTGCACGTCCGTCGCGGACAGGTCACGGAGACGGCCGGCGGACTCGCCGAACGGGTACCCCGCACCGTACGACGGAGCCCACACCATCGCGGCGTCTGACGAGCCGTCGTGCACCTGGGTCGCCAGGGCACGGAAGGTGCGGACGTAGTCCGTTGGCTGCTGCCCCCACGACACCCACGTGCCGTTCATCTGCGGTGCGTAGCGGAGCAGCACCTTCGTGCCGTACTGGGCGTGGACCTGCTCGAGCAGCCGGTTCGCCTTCCGGGCATCGGCCGTGGTCAGGGTCGACAGCTCCTGGTCGGGCTCGAGGCTCACCACGAGCACGGCGCCCTGTGCCGCCGCCGCCCGGGTGGAGCGGAGGAGCTCGCGCTCGGCTGTGCGACCGATCGGGTAGTCGATCTCGACGCCGTACATCGACGGCACGGCGC
The DNA here is from genome assembly GCF_000333315.1 of Curtobacterium sp. B8. Taxonomy (NCBI): domain Bacteria; kingdom Bacillati; phylum Actinomycetota; class Actinomycetes; order Micrococcales; family Microbacteriaceae; genus Curtobacterium; species Curtobacterium sp. B8. The sequence goes on along the minus strand of NZ_BACW01000489.1, from coordinate 3,708 downwards.
CGAGCCGGCCCGCGTACCCGTCCGGTGCGTCGTCGCCCCAGTCGAGGTCGGGCCCGAACCAGCGCTCGCCGGAGGCCGGTCCGGCCGGGGTGTCCTCCGCGGCGGTGGTCGCCGAGGCGGGCAGCGCGCCGCCGAGGACCAGCGTGGCGACGACGACGAGGAGTGCGAGGACACGCCTCACCGTTCGCACACCAGGGTCCACACGTTGCGGCCGTGCTCGTGACGGTGCTCGAGCCGGTCGAGCGCGGCGATCGCCAGCGCCAGACCGCGGCCACTCTCCTCGTGCACGTCGGCCATCGTGACCGCGCCGAGGTCGACGTCGGCCGGGCGGCCGTTGTCCGTCAGCACGGCGGTGAGTTCCTGGTCGGTGGCGTCGAGGTCGACCGTGTAGCGCCTGCCGGCTTCGCGGTCGGTCCGCCGGGTGTGCTCGACGATGTTCGCGGCGATCTCCGCGAGCGCCGTCTCGAGCTTGAAGCGGAGGGCGGGGTCGTCGATCCCGAGGCCGTCCCACCACCGGGCGAAGTGGTCCTGGACGACGTCGAGCGACTCGACCGTCGCCTCGACCTCGAACGACGACGTGCTCACAGGGGACCTCCCACGGTGCTCGACTCGTGCGCGACGGGCGGGGTGAAGACCGGCGCCCGGTAGAGCACGGCCCGGATGACGATGCTGAAGATGAACAGGTCGAAGACGACCCAGGCGGTGTTCACGAGCGGTGCGATGCCGTCGGCCTGTCCGGTGGCGTACCGGATGGCGATCATCACGAGGGCGGCCACGAGGGCACCCATCGCGAACAGCTGCGGCTTGACGAGGTCCCACCGCGGCTTCTGGTCGGACTCGTCGCGGACCTTCGGAGTGACCCGGAAGCCGAGCGGCTTGCCGCGGAACACGTTCTCGAACGCGCTCGTCACCGACTCGATCCACACCGGGAAGAGCGCCAGCGAGTACTGCTGGCCGCGCCACGTCGGCCGGCCGGCGGCCACGACCCAGAAGAGCAGCTGGTTGAGCACGAGGAACGGGATGAGCCGGGCGAAGAAGTCGACGCTGTACGCCTGGACCGGCACCACTCCGAACGACAGGCAGAGCACCGGGGCCGCGATGTAGACGATCGCCGCGAAGCCGGAGAGGTAGCTCCACATCGTCGAGAAGTACATGAGCCGCTGCCCCCACGACAGGCCCTTCTGCACGAGCGGGTTCTCGCGGAAGAACACCTGCATCGTGCCCTGTGCCCAGCGGAGGCGCTGCACGAGCATCGTCGGGAGGTCGTCCGGGGCGAGCCCGGTGGCGAGGATCTCGTCGTGGTACGCCGACTTCCACCCCAGGCCGTGCAGTCGCATCGCGGTCGCCATGTCCTCGGTGACCGAGATCGTCGCGAGGGGCATGATCGGCTGCGCCTCGTCGTCGCGGTTCACGTCGAGGGCACGGGCGAGCACCGCGATCGACTCGATGGCGGCGACCGGCGAGGCGTCACGCCGCCCGAGCACGTCGAGCGCGGCGTCGTCGAGTCCGGCGAACGTGTCCGGCTCGTCGGACATCGCCGCGAGCTCCTGCAGGTCGTTCCGGACGGACTCGAGGTCGGCCGCGGCGAACCGGAACGAGATCGTGTCGATCCCGCGCTGGAACGCGTAGGTCACGTCCCCGAGGGGCTCGCCGCTCGCCACCTGGTCGCGGGCGCGGTCGACCACCGCCTCCGCCTCGGCGAGCGCCTCGAGCACGCGGGGGTCCGTCTCGGTCTCGCGGGCGCGGGCGAGGAGCTGCCGTGAGGTCGTGATCGTGCGCTGCACGGACGCCTCGACTTCGCGCACGTACCGGGTGACGCCGAGCTGCATGAGCGCCTCGCGCCGGAGGATCGCGTTCGACCCGCAGAAGAACGCGGCGTTCCAGCCGTCCTTCGACTGCTGGATCGGGCCGTAGAACAGGGGCGCCTGACTGCCGAGGAGGTCCTCCTTCGGCACGTTCTCGAACCACTGCGGCGTCTGCACGAGCGCCATCCGGTCGTCCTTGAAGTACCCGAGCGTCCGGTCGAGGATCGCCGGGTCCGGCACCTGGTCGGCGTCGAGGATGAGCAGGAACTCCCCCTGCGTCGCGAGCAGCGCGTTGTTGAGGTTCCCGGCCTTGGCGTGCCGCGGACGGTCCACCCAGTCGGCGCCGCGGGTGATGATGCCGATGCCGAGCGACTGGGCCGCCTCGCGCATCTCCGGACGGTTGCCGTCGTCGAGGATCCACGTGGAGTGCGGGTGCCGGATGGCCTTCGCGGCGCGGGCGGTGCGGAGGACGAGGTCGACCGGCTCGTTGTACGTGGTGATGAAGACGTCGACGGTGACGTGGTCCCCGGGCGGCGTCGGCGGCTCGCCGCGCTCACGGAGCCGCCACGCCCCGAACGCGAAGAGCAGCGAGTCGATGACGCTGTAGGTCTCGGCGAGGATGAGCGGCACGGCGATCCACCACGAGTGCCAGTTCACCGAGGCCGCCCACCGCCAGACGATGTAGTTCACGCCCGCGAGGGACGCGAGCAGGGCGACGGTGCGGACGGCGATCATCCGTCGACGCGGCGTCCCGGTGGCGAGTCGCCGCCGGTCCTGCCGGCTGGCGTCGAGCGCGCTCATCCACGTCCTTCCCTCGGGAGGTGGTCCACCCCTGATGGCGCGACCTGGTGAGTGGTCACGTACAGGACTGTCTACCGCAGGGAGCACTCCGGTGTCAGCCGACACCCGCTGCGGATCGGGACGACCGCGCCGAGCGGCCGGTCAGGGACGCCGGGCGGTGATGCCGAGGTCGTCCGCCAGCCGGGCCACGACGTGGTCGAAGTAGACCGCGCCGTCCGAGACCGCGCCGACCGTGTGGCCGAAGAGCTCGAACGACACCACCCCGAACACGGTCGTCCACGCCATCAGGATCCGCAGCACGAGTTCGTCCGGGAGGTCCGGGGCGACACCCCGTTCCCGCACGTACGCGACGGCATCCCCGATGGCGGACGGGAGCCCGTCAGGAGGCGAGGCCGGAGCCGGACGCGCCCCGTGCCTCCCGTCCGTCCACGCGTCCGCGACCACCTGGATGAGCACGTGCGTCGTCCGCGACGCGGGTTCGATGGTCGACGGCGGGGCGACGTAGCCGGGGACCGGCGACCCGTAGAGCAGGGCGAAGTCGCCCGGGTGGGCGACCGCCCACGTCCGGATCGCCCGGCATGCGGCTGCCCAGCGACCGGCGACGTCGGCGCGGTCGACGGCGGCGTCCGCGGCCTCGACCGCGGCGCCGAGCTCGTCGTAGTCGAGGACGAGGAGCGCCGTCAGCAGGTCGTCGCGGCTCGCGAAGTACCGGTACACGGCGGAGGACACCATGCCGACGTCCCGTGCGACCGCGCGGAGGGCGAGTTGGCTCGGGCCCTCCTCGGTGAGCCGTGCACGGGCCGCAGCCAGGATGCTCGCGTGCACGGCCTCGCGCGCGAGCGCACGGGCGGTCGGCTGCTTCGTCTGCATGCCCCCACCGTGCCACACGAGAGCACTGCACACAAACGAGAGCACCGCTCTTGCAATTGACCCCTCCGCAGTGCAGACTGCTCCTGCGAGAGCACCGCTCTCCGAATCAGACCCAGGAGGAACCCATGTCCGACCGTCACCTCGTCATCGGAGCCGGCCCGGTGGGCCGGCACGTCGCCGCCGTCCTCGCGGAGCGCGGCGCCGACGTCACCGTCGCCACCCGCTCGGACGC
>NZ_BACW01000490.1:0-1918 GCF_000333315.1 Curtobacterium sp. B8 | reverse complement strand
CCCTGCGCATCACCGTCTGGGGCGAGAACGTCCACGAGCAGGTCGAGCAGCACGTCGCCGAGCGCTACCCCGACGGCATGCACGGCGCGATCGCGGACGGCATCCGCGAGCACCTGCCGGACGCCGTCGTCCGCACCGCGACCATGCAGGAGCCCGAGCACGGTCTCACCGACGAGGTCCTCGCGGAGACCGACGTCCTCACCTGGTGGGGTCACGCCGCGCATGCCGACGTCGACGACGCCGTGGTCGACCGCGTCCACAAGCACGTCCTGGCCGGCATGGGCCTCGTGGTCCTGCACTCGGGCCACTGGTCGAAGATCTTCGGCAAGCTCATGGGCACGACCTGCACGCTCCGGTGGCGCAGCGAGCACGACCAGGAACTCGTCTGGACCGTGAACCCGCAGCACCCGATCACCCGCGGCGTCCCGAACCCGATCGTCATCCCCGAGCAGGAGATGTACGGCGAGTACTTCGACGTGCCGACGCCCGACGAGCTGATCTTCATCTCCGGGTTCACCGGCGGCGAGGTCTTCCGCAGCGGCATGACCTACCGCCGCGGCTTCGGGAAGATCTTCTACTTCTCGCCGGGCGACCAGGACTTCCCCGTGTACCACCACCCGGACGTCCGCCGCGTCATCGCGAACGGCGCCGAGTGGGCCCGACCGGAGCGGGAGCGCGAACTCCCCGCCCTCCGCCGCTACGACCTCGGCGAGTACTTCGACGGCCAGCACTACCGTGGCCCGTTCGACGACGCTCCGGTCGACGAGGAGGTGTCGGCGTGACCGCCCCCTTGCGGGTCGTCCAGGTCGGCGCCGGCGGGATGGGCCGGGCCTGGCTCGCGACCGTCGCCGCGGACCCGGACGTCGAGCTCGTCGGTGTCGTCGACCTCGACCTCGACGCCGCGCGCGCCGGGGCCGAGCTCGCCGGCGACTCGACGATCCCGGTCGGCCGCGACCTCACCGCGCTCATCGCCGAGACGGGTGCGGAGGCGGTGCTGGACATCACCGTCCCGGTGGCCCACCACCCGGTGACGCTCGAAGCGCTCCGTGCCGGGCTGCCCGTCCTCGGCGAGAAGCCCGCGGCGCAGACGGTCGCGGAGGCCCTGGCGCTCGCTGCAGCCGCCGAGGCCACCGGCAAGCTCTTCATGGTGTCGCAGTCACGGCGCTACAACGACCAGCTCGTGGCGTTCCGGCAGCACGTGCGCGGCCTCGGAGCGATCGGCGGCCTCGACACGAGGTTCGCGAAGGCGCCGCACTTCGGGGGCTTCCGCGAGGAGATGGACGACGTGCTCCTGCTGGACATGGCGATCCACGCGTTCGACTCCGCCCGCTACGTGCTCGAGCGCGACCCGGTCTCGGTCTACTGCGAGTCGTGGAACCCGTCGTGGTCCTGGTACCGCGGGGACGCCGCGGCCGCGGCCGTCTTCACCTTCGAGGACGAGGTCCGGTACGTGTACGACGGCTCGTGGTGCGCGCCCGGCGCCGAGACGTCCTGGAACGGCGACTGGCGGGCCTCCGGGGCTGCGGGGACGGCGCTGTGGGACGGCGACCACGACCCGTGGAGCGACCTCGACGGCACCCCGGGTGCGCCGGATCCGGCGGCGAGCGTCGGCACCGAGATCGCGGGCTCGCTCGCGTCCTTCGTGCGGGCGGTGCGGACCGGCGAGGTGCCGGACGGCGAGGTCCACGGCAACGTCATGAGCCTGACGATGGTGGACGCCGCGATCGCTTCGGCTCGGTCCGGGCGGCGCATCGTGATCGACGAGGTGCTCGAGCAGGCCCACGCGACCGCGATCGAGCACGAGCACGACCCCGCGATCCGCGAGCGGCTCACCGCGTGGGGGTCCGTCCGGAGCGCGTTGGCGACGGGCTCACCGGACACCGCCGCCCTCGGCTGACGCGACCGGGGGACGAACGGG
>NZ_BACW01000491.1:0-2040 GCF_000333315.1 Curtobacterium sp. B8 | reverse complement strand
TTCGTCACCACCGTCAAGACCGCCCGTGCCCGCACCGGCGAGCTCGGACCCGACTGGCCCAAGGCCGCGACGAAGATCTACACCGCCGTCCAGCTCGCCCTCACCGGCAAGGCCAGCCCCGAGGCAGCGCTCCAGCAGGCGCAGTCCCAGAACCAGTAGTGCACGAGGGAGCCGGCCGGACCGGTCGGCTCCCTCCCACCACTGAACAGGAGAGGAACCCGCATGAGCGCCTCGACGCAGGCACCCGCACGCACAACGTCCCGCTCGGCGACGCGGTCCACCGTCGCCCCGCCCGTCCGACCCGGCCAGCGCCGCGCGCGCATCCGGACCGGCATCACACGCTGGCTGTTCGTCATCCCGGCGGCGATCTTCGTCGCGGTGTTCTTCGGCTACCCCGTCGTCAAGAACATCCTGATGTCGTTCCAGGACTACACGACCGCCACGTTCTTCACCGGCGAGGCACCGTGGGTCGGGTTCGCGAACTACGTCCAGGTCTTCACGAGCGCGGTCTTCACGACCAGCGTCGTGAACACCGCCCTCTTCACGGCGGGGTCGATCGTCCTGCAGTTCGTGATCGGCCTCGGGCTCGCGCTGTTCTTCCGACGGCACTTCCCGCTGTCCGGCTTCCTCCGCGGCCTGCTGCTCCTGCCGTGGCTGCTGCCCCTCATCGCCTCGAGCGCGGTGTGGAAGTGGCTCCTCGACCAGGACAGCGGCGCGCTCAACCAGCTCCTCGGGCTGGTGGGCATCGCACCGCTGCCGTGGCTGGTCAGCCCGAGCCTCGCGCTCATCGCCGTGATCGGCGTGAACGTCTGGCTCGGCATCCCCTTCAACACGACGATCCTCTACAGCGGTCTGCAGTCCGTGCCGCCGGAGCTCTACGAGGCCGGAGCGCTCGACGGCGCCACCGGGTTCAAGGCGTTCTGGTACATCACCTGGCCGAGCATCCGGAGCGTCGTGAGCGTGGTGATCGTCCTCGGCGTCGTCTACACGCTGAAGGTCGTGGACATCATCCTCGGCCTGACCGGTGGTGGTCCGGCGAACTCGACCCAGACGCTCGCCACGAACGCGTACCACCAGTCCTTCATCAACTTCCAGTTCGGCATCGGAGCCGCGGTGAGCAACGTCCTCATCGTCGTCTCGTTCGTCTTCGCGATGGTCTACATCGCGATCTCCAGGAAGGCGGTCGACGAATGAGCGTCGGTCTCGCGAGCAGCACCGTCACCGCGACCCGGGCGGTCACCACGGCCCGGACGGCGAGGCCCCGCCGTCCCCGCAGCGTGAAGGGCATCCCCTTCACGATCCTCGGCATCGTGTTCCTGGCGATCATGGTGTTCCCCGTCTACTGGATGGTGAACACGAGCCTCCAGGCGACCTCCGGCGCGGCGACCGCGACCTGGTTCCCGTTCTCGCCGACCTTCGCCGGCTACCAGGCCGCGTTCGCCCAGCAGGGGCAGAACTTCGTGTCGAGCATGATCATCGGCCTCGGCACGGTGGTCCTCACGCTCGCCGTCGCGACGCCGGCCGCCTACGGGCTCGCCCGGTTCCGGATGCGCGGCACCCGGCCGCTGCTGCTCGTGCTGCTCATCACGCAGATGATCCCGGCGATCGTCATCGCGAACGCGCTCTACACGCTCTTCAACAACATCGGGCTGTTGAACAGCTACCTCGGGCTCATCCTCGCCGACAGCGCGGTGCAGGTGCCGTTCGCGATCCTGCTCATGCGGGCGTTCATGGAGTCGATCCCGCCGAGCCTCGTCGAGGCCGCGCTGGTCGACGGCGCGAACGACTTCCGCGCCTTCGTGTCGATCGTGCTGCCGATCAGCCGCAACGCGATCGTCACGGCCGCGCTGTTCACCTTCCTCGGGGCCTGGGGCGACTTCCTCATCGCGCTGACCCTGACCTCGACGCCGGCGGTGCGCCCGATCACGCTCGGCATCTACAACTACATCGGCGCGAACGTCACCGACTGGGGGCCCGTCATGGCCACCTCGGTCCAGGCCTCGCTCCCCGCCGCCGTGCTGCTCATCGTCGCGCAGCGGA
>NZ_BACW01000492.1:0-1479 GCF_000333315.1 Curtobacterium sp. B8 | reverse complement strand
GTCGAGCTGCTCGATGAGGGCGTCCGCCGCACGCGTGCCGAGCTCCCGGCCGGGCGCGAGCATGGTGGACAGCCGCGGGTAGTGCTGGTCGGCGTTCGCCGCCGAGGACGCGATGCTCAGGACGGAGACGTCCTCGGGCACCCGACGACCGGCGTCGAACAGCCCGACGAGGAGCCCGCCGGCGGAGTCGTCCTTCATCACGAGCACCGCCGAGAGCTCCGGGTCCGCCGTCAGCAGCGCCTCGGCCGCACCACGACCGCCCTCGCTGCCGGCCCCCGCGTACACGACGGTCCCCGCGAGCCCCCGCTCGGCGACGAGCTCCCGGAAGGTCGACTCGGCGCGGAGGTGCGGGGCGTAGCCGGCCATCGGCGTCCCTTCGATGTCCTCGAGCACGAGACCGAACCGCCGGTGCCCGAGTGCGGTGAGGTGGTCGACGCTGTCGACGATCGTGGTCTCGAAGTCGATGTCGACGAACGGCAGGCCGGCGCTGTCCCGGGTGCGGCCGATCAGGGTGAAGGGCACCTCGAGGTCGGTGAGGACGGCCACCCGCGGGTCGTCCATCCGCACCTCCATGAGGATGACGCCGTCGACGAGCCCGCCGGACACGAGGTCGTCGAGGTCGTCGCCCGCGGGGTCGACCGGCCAGAGCACGAGGTGGTACCCGCGCTCGGACGCCCGCTGGGCCGCGCTCATGAAGAACTCCGACGTCGTCGGGCTGAAGCGGTTGCCCGTGGTCGGGAAGAGCAGGGCGATGATCCTGGTCCGACGGCTCGCCAGGGCACGGGCCACCACGTTGCCCCGGAACTTCAGCTCGCGCATTGCGGCCTTCACGCGGTCGGTCGTCGCGGGCGTGACGTACTTCGTCCCGTTCACGACGAAGGACACGGTGGCGATCGAGACGCCAGCGCGGTCGGCGACCTGCTGCATCGTGGCCACGACGCCCCCTCTCGTTCAGGACCCGCTCAGCATAAGCCCACGTCGAGAAAAAAGCGCTTTACGAGTGAAGCGCTTATCTGTTAGCGTCTCGCCCCAAGGAACGCAGGGACGACGACGTCAGCGAGTCGTGGTCGTGCGCCGAAGTCCATGACTCCACCAAGAGAAGAGCTGTGCAATGAAGCAGAAGTTCCCCTCGTCGCCCCGCCGACTCCGCGCCGTGCTCGGCGCGGTCGCGGTCCTCGCGACGGTCCCCCTCGTGCTCACCGGCTGCTCCGGCTCCGGCTCCGCCTCGTCCGGAGGGAGCAAGGCCCTCACGATCGAGGACTACTACGACGCGAGCTACAACCCGGTCTACAAGCAGTGCGCGAAGGAGGTCGGCGCGACCGTCACCATCAACCACGTCGCCGGCGCCGGCCTGATCTCGAAGGTGCTGCAGCAGGCGTCGTCGAAGACCCTCCCCGACGTCCTCATGCTCGACNNACCCGACGTGCAGCAGATCGCGTCGTCGGGTGCGCTGTCGGACCTCAGCGCGTACGGGCTCAG
>NZ_BACW01000493.1:0-5817 GCF_000333315.1 Curtobacterium sp. B8 | reverse complement strand
CGTCGAGCCCGGGTCCGGCTCCGGTGCGCCGGACGCGTCGGTCGGCGGTTCCGTCGTCCCCGGGTCGACGGGCGTGACCGGACCGGCGGGATCTCCCGGATCCGTGGGGTCCACCGGTGCGTCGTCCTCGACGAGACCTGCATCGAGCGCTGTCGTCCGGGTCACCCCGTCGAACCGGCCCTCGTCGTCGACCTCCTTCGTCAGCAGCACGGAGTCGGAGACCCCGTCGGCGTCGGCATCGGAGTCCGCGTCCCGGTCGTCCCCGACGCGCGCCACGGTGAAGTGGTCGCCGTCCGGAGCGATCCACCGCACCGTGTAGTCCCCGGGGCGGAGTTCGTCGAAGACGTACCTTCCGTCGGTGTCGGTCGTCGTGGTCCGGTCGACATCCTGTCCGCGGTCGTCGGTGCCGGTGAGCCGGGCACGGACGCCGGGCAGCGTCCGCTCGTCGTCCTGCAGGCCGTTGCCGTTCGCATCGAGCCAGACGGTGTCGCCGACGGAGCCCGCAACGACGCGGATGGTGGCCGCGTTCGACTGCACGGGCAGCGGCAGGTTCGAGGCGCGGAGACCGAAGCGGTTCACGTACCGGTCGCCGTGCCGTTGCCCGTCGGTGTGCAGCGTGACAGCGCGTTCCACGGTCGCACCGACGGGGATCGGCTCGCTGCGCTGGAGACGGAACGCGGTCGCCGCGGCCAGGTCCGCGGGGCAGCCGTCCGTGCCGAACTCGCTCGCGGAGCACCAGCGGGTCGTGCCGCCGGCCTGGTTCGACGGGTGGCTGCCGTCGATCGAGACCGTGCCGGGGGCGGCGGCGGTGTACCGGACGGTCTCACCGTTCGCGGCATCGACGTCCACCGGGGCGGCGAGGACCGCGGTGCCGTGGAAGTCCGACCCGCGCGCATCGCCGGGGTAGGGGAGCACGTCGATGAGGTCGGCGGCCTCGATCGGCGTGGCGTCGACGTTCGTGTACCCGAGGGTCCACTCGAGGTCGTCGCCGGTCACGACGACGGGGTGCACGGCAGCCTTCTCGGCACCGACACCGCCGGACGAGACGACCCGCACGGACCGCTCCGCGGAACGTTCCTCCTCACCCGAGCTGTCGGACGGTGACGAGATCACGACCCCGTTCGTGAGCGTCCCGCTCGGCGTGAGCTTCGAGACCCGCGCGTCGTAGGTGATCGCGTCGATCGTGGTGTTCGGGAGGACGTCCTCGATCGTCCAGGTCAGCCGTTCACGGGTGGTTCCGTCCTCGGCGACCACGGTGTCCAGGTCGGGTGAGCGGGACGCGCTGCCGGGGACGTACGAGGTGTTCACGGGCAGGACGTCCTGGACGGTGACGTCCGTTCTCCGGTCGCTGACGCCTCGGTCGCTCAACGAGGGGTAGAGCGCGTAGGTCACCGTGTCTCCAGCGGACACGATGGTCGTCTTGTCCGGGGTGTCGTCGGCGTCGTGGCCCGCGTCGACGACTTTCTTCCCGATGCGAGCCAGGTTCTCGGTGACGAGGACGCTGTCGGCGTAGGCGCCGGCACCGACGAGCGGGTCGTTGCGGTCGTGGACCCAGGGCCCGACGCCCAGCTTGACGTGGCCGAAGTCGCGGACGCGAGTGCCGTCCGGCACCGCTCGCACCCGCGTGTGGGTCTGCAGGAGGATGCTCTGCCCGCCCCGGACGTCCCCCGAGGCCCGGACCGCTCCCACCGCCGCGGGGCCACCGGGCACCTGTGCGGGCGTGCTGTACCAGGGGCCGTCCTCGTCGTCGCACGTCGCGTCGCGACCGGCCATCGGACTCGTCATGTCGAACGCGGCGTACTGCACGGAGAGGTTGCTCGCGTTGGAGGCGGACGCGTAGACGCCGCCCACCTTCGTCAGTGTCTGGGTGCTGCGGTCGAAGGTGTCGCAGACGGTGTACCGGCGGTTGCTGACTGTGGTGTTGTTCCCGAAGACCAGACTGCGCAGCACCTGGCCGGGGGCCACCCAGGGGTCGCCCTTCTTCGCCGAGCCGGTCACCTGCTCGCCAGCGGCGTCGATCTGGAAGACCTGCTTGCTCCCACTGCCACGCGCGATGTTGTCGAGGTTCCGCGTCGAGGAGTTGTCGGCGAGGGGTTCGGTGCTCCCCGCGAAGTTGGCGGCGCCGCTGACGGACGTGGTCTCGAGCGGCGTGAAGGTGTTGGTCGAGAGGACACTGGCGCCCTCGGGCAGGTTCGGCATCCAGAAGCTGATGACTCCGACGGCGAAGTACGCCCTGTCCGGCGCGGTGAGGGCGCCGCCGTCGATGCCCTTCGTCGGGAGGTGCGTGGGATCGGTGACGACGCCGGTGAACGTCACGTCGACGTCCCCACCCGGCGCGTCCTGCGTACAGGTCAGTTCACCGGAGTCGGTGACGCCGGTCGCACCGCCACCCGTCCCACGGGGGAGACCTGCGAACGTGTTGCCACCCGCAGTGCCGTGGACCTGGCACGCCCCTCGTCGGCTCCAGAGCACGGCGCCCGACGGGAGGTCCCCGGCAATCTGCGAGAGGTCGTCGCGGAAGCGCATGGTGCCGTCGCTCTTCTCGAAGCCGAGGAGTCCCTGCCCCGGCTCGAGCGGCTGCCAGTCGACGGTGATCGGGTAGGTGATCTGGATGCCCTCGGTCGTGCCGTCCGGACCGACCACGCCCGAGCTGAAGACACTGTTCAGCGTGCGCTTGCTGAGGTTGTAGCGGGCCGCGGCTGAGACGGTGGTGGTGGGGGAGGCGGCCTCGACGTGGCCGTTGGCGGCGTTGTCGGCGGTCGCGGTTGCGTCGACGGCGATGCTGTCACCGTTCCTGAGGTCGCCCGAGACGTCGAGCACGACCGGTGTGGCGATGGCCCGGCCTTCGGCGACCCTGCCCAGGTTGCAGGTCAGGGTCTGGCCGCTGATGCCGCTGCCGACGCCGGTGCAGGCGCGGGGGAGCGTCGCCCAGGACGTTCCGGTCGGAGCGGTGAGGGTGAAGCGCTCGTTCTCGCTGTCCCCGTCGTTGCTGCTGACGGTGACGCGGTACGTGATGGCGTCGAGGGTGCGGACGATGCCGTTCGCGTCGCTCGTGTCGCCGCCGGGCTCGTCGGTCCGCGAGAACGAACCGTTCCCGTCCTTCGCGACCTCGACCGCCAGGGCGACCGCGGACGCGGTGCCCGCGGCCGGGGTCGGGGCAGCCCGCTCCGACCGCTCGGCAGTGGGCACGGGCGAGGGCGTGGGCTGGGGCGTCGGCCGAGCCGTCGCCGTCGCCGTCGTGGTCGGTGCCGCCGTCGCGGTCGGTGTCGCCGTGGCGGTCGCCGTCGCCGGGTCGGGCTCAGGCCCTGCCAGTGCGGTCGAACCGGACACGAGCGAGCTCGCGACGACGGCGGCGAACGCGGTCGTCGCGAGGGCAGCCCGGAAGGGCGTGCGTGTGCGCATGGGGTCTCCATCTGTGGATCGAACAGCTCGCCCGCGCCGTTCCAGCGCGGCGTCGAGCTGATCTGCAACATATCTCATGTGAGGACATGACGCGTGACGTTGCGGACTCGTTGCCGTCGATCTCCCGACGCGGAACAGGCGGCCTCCCGAGGGTCGGTACGCTGAGCACATGAGTGCTGAGCACGTGGGCGAGGGTGCCCCGCTGTCCGGATCGCAGCTGACGATCGCCGCCGACGGGTACACCGCCGAGATCGCCACGGTGGGCGCCACGCTCCGCTCGCTGCGCCACGACGGCCGGGACCTCGTGGTCCCCTTCGCGGCCGACGAGGTCCGGCCGGTGTTCCGCGGCGCGGTGCTCGCGCCGTGGCCGAACCGGGTGGTGGACGGCCGGTACGCCTTCGACGGCACCGACCACGAGCTCGCGCTCACCGAGCCGACCCGCCAGCACGCGCTGCACGGGCTCGTCGGCTGGACCGACTTCGCGGTCGAGGCGCACGAGTCCGATCGTGCGGTCCTCACCACGACGATCGCTGCGCAGGCCGGGTACCCGTTCCGCGTCGTCGTCACGGTCGAGTACCGCGTCGACGGTACGGGGCTGCAGACCGCGGTCACCGGTCGGAACACCGGACCCGCGCGTGCGCCCTGGGGGACCGGCCCGCACCCGTACCTCGTCGCCGGCCCCGGCACGGTCGACGACTGGACGCTGACGCTGCCCGCCGCCGAGGTCCTCGAGGTCACGCCGGACCGGCTCATCCCGACGGCCCTGGTGCCCGTGCACGACGAGTTCGACCTGCGTGCGCCCACCGTCATCGGCCCGCGCTTCGTCGACCACGCGTTCACCGGCTTCGACCGTGACGCGGACGGCACCGCGGCGATCGACGTGGTCGCCGCCGACGGCCACGGCGTCCGGGTGACCTTCGGCACCGAGTGCGGCTGGGTCCAGGTGCACACCGCTGACCACGTCGTGGCCGAGTACCACCGCGCCGGCCTCGCCGTCGAGCCGATGACGTGCGCGCCGGACGCGTTCAACACCGGCGCCGACCGGGGACTCGTCGTCCTCGAACCGGGTGCCGCACACACCGCAGCATGGACGATCGCAGCGGTCTGACCGACGCCGAACGACCCCGCGTCGAGGTCCGGCGGCTCCCCGGCTCGCCGGACCTCGCCGCACTCGCCGACGGCACCGAGGACGTCGTCTGGCTCGACTCCGGGCTGCCCGACGGTACCCCCGACACCGCGCGGGCCCGGGCGGCGTGGTCCGTGCTGGCCTGCACCGACGGTCCCTTCGCGGCCCGCCTCCGGCACGAACGGCGACGGGCCCGGGTCGACGTGTCCGCGGCGTCGCGGGCGTGGTTCGGGTCGGACCGGAGCTCGGACGCTCCCGCGTTCGCGGTCCTCGACGACCTGCTCGCGCGGACGCCCCGCCTCCCGGAACCGGTCCGGGGGTGCGGCTTCGCCCTCGGCTGGGTCGGATTCCTCGGCTACGAGCTCGGACGCGAGTCGGGCGGGCCCGACCGGACCGCCGACGGCCACGCGGACGCGGACCTCCGGTTCGTCGACCGTGCGGTGGTGGTGGGACCGGACGGCGGCGCGTGGGCGCTCGCCCTCGTCGTGGACGCGGAGCCCGCGGCCAGCGCGGCCAACCGGGCCTGGCTCGAGGAGGTGACCGTCCCGCCGACGCGTGCCGACGTGGCGGAGGCGCCCCCGGGCCTCCCGGCCGTCGCCGCGGCAGGACGCGTCTCGCGCGCCGCCTACGAGGCTGCAGTCGAGGCGTGTCGCGGCGAGATCCGCGAGGGCAACGCCTTCCAGGTCTGCCTCACCACCGCCTTCGCGGTGCCCGGCCTGGAGGCAGGGGTCGCCCCCGGCACGGACGCCCACCTCGCCGAGTACCTCCGGTTGCGCGCCGCGGACCCGGTCCCGTTCGGGGCCTACCTCCGCCTCGGTGCGCTCCGTGTGGCCAGCCGTTCGCCGGAGCGGTTCCTGCGGATCACGGCGGACGGCGTGGTCACCGCGGAACCGATCAAGGGCACCCGTCGGCGCGTCGCGGACCCGGAGGCGGACACGGCGGCGCGGGCGGACCTCGCCACGAGCGCGAAGGACCGCGCCGAGAACGTGATGATCGTCGACCTGCTGCGGAACGACCTGCTGCGCACCGCGGTGCCGGGGTCCGTGCACGTCGACCGGCTGTGCGCGGTGGAGACCTACGCGAGCGTGCACCAGCTCGTCTCGACGGTCTCCGCGGTGCTGCCGGTCGGCGCCTCGCGTGCCGCGACGGTCCGTGCGGCCTTCCCACCCGGGTCGATGACGGGAGCGCCGAAGAGCAGCGCCACGGCGATCGCGGACCGGCTCGAGGCGGCGCCGCGCGGGGTCTACTCGGGGGCGGTCGGGTACTTCTCGGCGAGCGGTGCGTCGACC
>NZ_BACW01000494.1:0-5438 GCF_000333315.1 Curtobacterium sp. B8 | reverse complement strand
ACCGCCCGGTGTTGCGGGTGCGGCGTGTCGTGACCGTTCCGGGGCTGCCCCTCGTGTGTGTCGCCCCCTGCCGTGCGGTGCTCCGCCCGTCGCGCCACGCGCTTGACGTGCGGTGAACCCTGCACCGGTGTCGTGCCTCCAGGCCGTGTCCACAGGCGCGTGACGCGCCGTGTCATCCCGCGAGGACCGGACCTATGATCGAGCCATGTCGTTGACCGCCCCCGCTCCGACCCTGACCGACAAGCTCGTCGCCGCACGCGACGCCGCGACGGTGCTCGCGACCGCGACCACCGCGGTCAAGGACGCGGCGCTCGTCGCCATCGCGGCCGGGGTGCGAGCCGCCACCGACGACATCGTCCGCGCGAACCACGGCGACCTCGTGGCGGGCGAGGACGGCGGGCTGTCGTCGGGCCTGCTCGACCGGCTCCGGCTCGACTCCGCCCGGATCGACGCCCTGGCCGCTGCGGTCGAGCACGTCGTCGGGCTGACCGACCCCGTCGGCCAGAACGTCCGCGGCTCCGTGCTCCCGAACGGCCTGCAGCTCACCCAGGTCCGGGTGCCGTTCGGCGTCGTCGGCGCCATCTACGAGGCCCGCCCGAACGTGACGGTCGACATCGCGAGCCTCGCGCTGAAGAGCGGCAACGCGGTCGTGCTCCGCGGCGGTTCCGCCGCACAGCGCACCAACGCGGTCCTCGTGTCGACCATCCAGGACGCCGTCGCGTCCGTCGGTCTCCCGCGCGAACTCGTGCAGACGATCGACGAGTTCGGCCGCGCCGGAGCGACCGAGCTGATGCGCGCCCGGGGCCTCGTCGACGTGCTCATCCCGCGGGGCAGCGCGTCGCTCATCCAGACCGTCGTGACGGAGTCGCAGGTGCCCGTGATCGAGACCGGGGCGGGGGTCGTGCACGTCTTCCTCGACGAGTCCGCGCCCGAGGACCGCGCGGTCGACATCGTGCTGAACAGCAAGGTGCAGCGCCCGAGCGTGTGCAACGCGCTCGAGACGCTCCTCGTGCACGAGCGGTCGGCCGAGCGGCTGCTCCCCGTCCTCGCCGACCGCCTCCGCGCGTCCGGGGTGACCCTCCGCGGTGACGACGCCACCCGGGCGATCGTGCCCGGCGTCCTCCGCGCGACGGATGCCGACTGGGCCACCGAGTCGATGGACCTCGACCTCTCGATCCGCGTGGTGCCCGACGTCGACGCGGCGATGGCGCACATCGCGACCTGGTCGACGCACCACACCGAGTCCATCGTCACCAACGACGTCGACACGGCGGAGCGGTTCCTCGCCGGCGTCGACTCGGCGGTCGTGATGGTCAACGCATCCACCCGGTTCACCGACGGCGGTGAGTTCGGCTTCGGTGCCGAGGTCGGCATCTCCACGCAGAAGCTGCACGCCCGCGGCCCGATGGGGCTCCCGGAACTCACGAGCACCAAGTGGATCGTGCGCGGTCAGGGCCAGATCCGCGGCTAGACTGAACGGCGTCTTTCCACCGACCGAACGGAGCACATGACGATGACCCTCCTCGCCGAAGCCGCAGAGAACGCCTCCGGGGTCCCCGCGTACGTCTTCCCGCTCGTCGGTGCCCTCTTCTTCGCGTTCCTCGGGTTCGTGACCTGGAGCTTCCGCGACGTCGCGTACCGTCACTCGCACAAGTTCGAGGCCACTCGGCACGACGAGACCGGCGTCGACGAGTTCGGCCACACGAAGCGCTGACCCGCCACTCCATGCTCGAGAGCTCGGGGCGCCCGCGCATCGGTGTGATGGGCGGCACGTTCGACCCCATCCACCACGGTCACCTCGTGGCCGCGTCCGAGGTCGCGCGCGCCTTCGACCTGGACGAGGTGGTGTTCGTCCCCACCGGTCAGCCGTACATGAAGTCCGACGTCACGGACGCCGAGCACCGGTACCTCATGACGGTCGTCGCGACGGCGTCGAACCCCATGTTCACCGTGAGTCGCGTCGACATCGACCGTCCGGGCCCGACGTACACCGTCGACACGTTGCGCGACCTGCACGAACAACGGCCGGACGCACAACTGGTCTTCATCTCGGGCGCAGACGCCGTTCAGCAGATCCTCGACTGGAAAGACCATGATGGGCTGTGGGATCTGGCGCACTTCGTCGCCGTGACGCGCCCGGGGCATGCCCTGAGCATCACCGGGTTGCCGGAGCGGGACGTGAGCCTGCTCGAGGTCCCGGCGCTGGCGATCTCGTCGACCGACTGCCGCGACCGGGTCCGACGCGGTTCCCCCGTCTGGTACCTGGTCCCTGACGGGGTCGTCCAGTACATCTCCAAGCACCATCTGTATCGGAGCGTTGCATGAGTTCGTCCGACGCGCAGCCGCCACTGTCGCGGCGCCAGGCGCGTGAGCGTGAGCGCGCTGCCGCCGCCGGTGGCCAGCCAGTGACACCTCCGCCCACCGTCGCCGCGCCCGCGTCCACCGACCGTTCGGAGCAGGGCCGTCGCCGGCCTGGTTCACACGTCGCGCCCGCCCCGTCGGGCGCGGCGCAGTCCGCCGTGCCCGATCTGCCTCCCGCGTCCGCGACCGAGATCGTGCCCGGGACAGGTGGCCTGACCCGCCGGCAGCTGCGCCAACTGCGCGAGGCCGAGGTGCAGGCCGTGCTGCCCGTGCCGCTGCAGGCCCCGACGCCCCAGTCGTCCGACCGGACCGTGCAGGACGTCATCGGGTCGGTGTCGACCCTCGACGACGACCAGCCGCTCGCGCCGACCTCCGCGCCCGCACGACCGACCTCCGCGCAGTCGGCGTCCGGCCGGTCCGTGTCCGAGCCGGCAGCGTCGGTGCCGGTCTCGTCGGTGCCGGTCTCGTCGGTGCCGGTCTCGTCGGGACCGGTTCCTCCCGTGCCGCAGGCGCCCGCCTCCGTCCCGTCCGATGCAGGGCACCCGACGCCGGAGGCCGCGACGTCGGAGTCCGGCGAGTCCGAGTCCGACGACCACGAGGCCGGGACGCTCGACCAGGCGTTCGTGCAGCAGGCCACCGAGGCGGACGGTTCGCCGGACGCGGTCGAGCCCCTCGACGAAGCCGTCGCGCACGCCGAGGAGCCCCGTCGCCACCGGTCGACGTGGGCGCCGCACGACGCCGAGTCCGATGCGGCAGCGGTCGGGGACGAGCCGGCCGAGTCGATCACCGACACGCCGGACCGCACCGACCTAGACGACCCGGGAGCACCGCTCGCGCCGACCCTCCCGCCCGTCGCCGCGTCGACGCCCGGGGTCTTCCCGCTCTCGCTCGACGACGACACGAACGAAGTCCCGGTCCAGACGACCGAGCGCGGTCCGGTGGGGTCCGAGGACGCCCAGGGAAGCGACGGTGCCGCCTTCCAACGTCCGGTGGAGCCGAAGCCCGTCACCACCGCGTTCCAGCCGCCGACCGGGCACTGGTCCGCCCTGGCCCACGACTCGAACGACGCCGAGGTCCACGACGAGGAGACCGGCACCCGCCGTGTCGCCGCGACGAACCCGAACGCGATCGTGCTCCCGAACTCCGCCCTCGCGGACCCGACGGGCGCGCTCAACGCCACGGGCGAGGTCATCCTCACCGGCTCCATCGACCTGCCTGCGTCCCTGTCCTCGACAGGGTCGCACCGACCGATCGACGGGGCCGAGGTCGACCGCCTCCTGGAGCAGCACGACGAGCAGCCGGAGACCGACGCCAGTCCCATCCGCGCGAGCCGTGCGGTGTCGAGCCACACGTCCACCCGCCAGGTCGTCCTCGCTGCGGCGAAGCCCAAGGAGTCGAAGACCCCGATGGTGCTCGCGGTGTCGGCGGCGGCCGTGGGCGTGGCAGCGGCCGGCGTCATCATCGTGGCGCTGCTGTCCACCCACCCCTTCGGCTGAGCCCGATCCAGCACGTCCGGGCCGGCTGGCCGGTGTCCGACGTCTGACCTATGATGCAGGGGCCGATCACCTCGGCACCCCTACAGTCCGGCTCCCGCTGGGCGACGACCGGAAGGACCTGCGTGCCCGCCTCCTCACGCGCACTCGAACTCGTGCAGATCGCCGCGACCGCGGCCGACGCCAAGCAGGCCGAGGACCTCGTCGCTCTCGACGTGACCGGGCCGCTCCAGCTGACGGACGTTTTCCTCCTGGCCACCGGTCGGAACGAGCGCAACGTCCTGTCGATCGCCGACGAGGTCGAGGAACGACTGATCGAGGCCGGCGCGAAGCCGCTGCGCCGTGAGGGTCGGACCGAGGGACGCTGGGTGCTCATCGACTTCGGTGACGTCGTCGTGCACGTCTTCCACGAGGAAGACCGCCAGTACTACTCGCTCGAGCGGCTCTGGGCTGACTGCCCGACGATCCCGCTGGAACTGCCGGTCGAGCAGGGCTGAGTGCGACGCGCCCGGGCAGCGATCGCGATTTCGTTGCCGGGCGTTCGCATGGTGTACGCTTCTATGGTGCCTCCGGGGAACCGAAGGCACGAAGCAACACCGAACGGGTCAGCAACACCCAACGGGTCTGTGGCGCAGCTGGTAGCGCACCTGCATGGCATGCAGGGGGTCAGGGGTTCGAGTCCCCTCAGATCCACCGAAGCACCGTCCGCCGAAAACCCCGTTCCTCGCAAGAGGAACGGGGTTTTCGTGTTTCCGGGCCCGGCGCTCGTGTTCGGGGGGGGGGGGGCATGGCCTGGTTGGTCAGTCGATCGTCTTCGCCGTCCGGTCCACCATGTGGATGGCTTCGATCGCGAGCTCGGCGGCCACGGGGTCGCGCTCGATGATCGCATCGCGGAAGACGGGGTAGAGCTCGATGAGGTGTTCGGACGGGATCAACTCGCCGACCGAGTCGACGCGGAGCTTGAACGCCAATCCGCTGATCACGCGGCTGACGGTGTCGACGAGGATCTGGTTCGGGCAGAGGCGCAACCATGCGTTGTACGCGCCGTCCAGGGTGAGCACGACCCTGGCGGTCCCGCCCTCGCGGAGACGTTCGAGCTCGCTGTCGAGTCGGACGACGGTTCGCGTGACGTCGCGGTCGGTCATGACGGGGACGGTGACACGGATGATGCCGCCGAAGAGGATCCCGAGCGTGTGGAGCGCGTCGAGGACCTCTTCCGGGTCGGGAAGCGCGACGCGGGTGTACCGGTTCGCGGCCATCTCCACCAGGCCCTCGTCCGCGAGGTGCGCGAGTGCCTCACGGATCGGGGTGCGGGATGCGCCGAGCCAGGCGATCAGCTGGTCGTCGTGGAGTCGTTCCCCGGCCTCGAGGGTGCCGTCGAGGATCGCACTGCGGATCGTGTCGGCGACCCGGTCGCGGATCAGGGTCCGCTCGGCTGGCGCGGTCTGCGGTACTGGCATCAGATACTCCTCATGACGATGTACCACCAGTCTGCCGTGTGCGCGGGCAGATGTCATCGCTGACCGCGGCCGCTCCGGCGCGCTCCGCGGTGTGGGGCGGCGGCANTTGGNACCTCCTGTCCCA
>NZ_BACW01000495.1:0-2855 GCF_000333315.1 Curtobacterium sp. B8 | reverse complement strand
GCCCCTCCCGTTCTCTTTTCTGCGACACGGCAGTCTCTGCACGGCCGTTTCTGCACCACAGTTTCTGCAACACCAAGGAGTGGACCCATGGCGACGTTCGTCGACCGCGTGACCCTGCACCTCAGCGCGGGGGACGGCGGCAACGGCTGCGTGTCGGTCCGCCGTGAGAAGTTCAAGCCCCTGGCGGGTCCGGACGGTGGCAACGGCGGTGACGGCGGCGACATCGTCCTCGTCGCCGATCCGCAGGTCACGACCCTGCTCGGCTACCACCGCTCGCCCCACCGCTCGTCGAAGAACGGGCAGCCCGGCATGGGCGACATGCGCAGCGGGATCAGCGGTGAGACGCTCGAGCTCCCGGTCCCGATCGGCACCGTCGTGCACGACGAGCGCGGCGAGGTCGTCGCGGACATGACCGAGCCGGGCATGCGCGTCGTCGTGGCCGCGGGTGGGCAGGGCGGCCTCGGCAACGCCGCGCTCGCCACGACGAAGCGCAAGGCCCCCGGGTTCGCCCTCCTCGGCACCCCGGGGGAGTCCGGCGACGTCAGCCTCGAGCTGAAGACCATCGCCGACGTGGCCCTCGTCGGGTTCCCGAGCGCCGGCAAGTCCTCGCTCATCGCCGCGATCTCCGCCGCGAAGCCGAAGATCGCCGACTACCCGTTCACGACGCTCACGCCGAACCTCGGGGTCGTCGAGTCCGGCTCCACCCGCTTCACCGTCGCCGACGTCCCCGGCCTGATCGAGGGCGCGTCCGAGGGCAAGGGTCTCGGGCTCGAGTTCCTCCGCCACGTCGAGCGCTGCGAGGCACTGCTGCACGTCATCGACTGCGCCACGATGGACCCGGGCCGCGACCCGATCAGCGACCTCGACGTCATCCTCGGCGAACTCGAGCGCTACCCGGTCCCCGAGGGGCAGGTGCCGCTGCTCGAGCGCCCGCAGCTCGTCGCCCTGAACAAGATCGACGTGCCGGACGCCGCCGAGCTCGCGGACTTCGTGACCGCCGAGCTCGAGGGCCGCGGCTACCGCGTGTTCCCGATCTCGACCGCGTCCCACAAGGGCCTCCGCGAGCTGACGTTCGCCCTGGCGGACATCGTCGAGCGTGCCCGTGCCGAGCGCGCCGTCGAGCCGCAGCCGGAGCGCATCGTCCTCCGCCCGAAGGCCGTCGACGAGGTCCCCTTCACCGTCCGTGCCGAGGGCGGCGAGGAGCACCGCTTCTACCGCGTCCGCGGCGCGAAGCCCGAGCGGTGGGTGCAGCAGACCGACTTCACCAACGAGGAGGCGATCGGCTACCTCGCGGACCGTCTCGCCAAGCTCGGTGTCGAGGACGGCCTGTTCAAGGCCGGCGCGGTCGCCGGGTCCACCGTGGTCATCGGCGGTGACGGCGGCACCGTGTTCGACTGGGAGCCGACGCTCACCTCGACCGCCGAGCTCATCACGAGTGCCCGCGGCACCGACTCCCGCATCGGCGCGACCTCGCGTCCGACCCGCAACGAGCGTCGCGAGGAGTACTTCGAGCGCATGGACGCCAAGGCCGCGGCCCGCGCCGAGCTGGAGCAGGAGCGCCTGTCCGGACTGTGGGCCGACGAGGACACGGACGACGCGGACCCGTTCTCGGGCGAGGTCGAACGTCACCACGGCAGCGAGGTCTGACCCGCCGATGCCCGACCGCAGCGACACCACCGAGTCCGTCCGGGGGACCGTGCGCTCCCGCGCGGACATCCCCGGCGCACGGCGGCTCGTCGTGAAGGTCGGGTCGTCCTCGGTCAGCGGCGACAACGTCGGACAGATCGGCCCGCTCGTCGACGCCCTCGGCGCCGCGCACGCCCGGGGGACCGAGGTCGTGCTCGTGTCCTCGGGTGCGATCGCGACCGGGTTCCCGTTCCTCGGCCTCGAGGGTCGGCCGGACGACCTCGCGACCCAGCAGGCCGCGGCCGCGACCGGGCAGAACGTCCTCATGTTCCGGTACCAGAAGGAACTCGACCGGCACGGCGTGGTCGCGGCGCAGATCCTCCTGACCGCGGGTGACCTGCAGAACCCCACGCACCGGGTGAACGCGCAGCGGGCGATCGACCGGTTGCTCGCGCTCCGGGTGCTGCCGATCGTCAACGAGAACGACACCGTCGCGACGCACGAGATCCGCTTCGGCGACAACGACCGGCTCGCGGCGCTCGTCGCCCGGCTGCTCGGGGCGGATGCGCTCGTGCTGCTCTCCGACGTCGAGTCGCTCTACACGAAGCCCCCGCAGCTGCCCGGTGCGGAGCCCATCGAGCTCGTCCCGTACGGCGATGAACTGGCCGGCGTGACGTTCGGGTCGATCGGCGCGGCCGGGGTCGGGACCGGGGGAGCGGGGACGAAGGTCGCCGCAGCCCGCCTCGCGGCGGATGCGGGCACGTCCGTCCTGGTGACGGCGACGTCGTTGGTCGCGTCCGCGCTCGCGGGTGAGCACGTCGGCACCTGGTTCGAAGCGGCGCCGCGCGCGTAGGTGCTCCGGGCTGGAGGCCCGGTTCGGCTCCGGTGGGTCGGCCGCGTCCGGCGGGTGGGCACGATCCCTCGTCCTCGTCCTCGTCCTCGTCGTCGGAGTGCGACCGTTCGTGACCGCCGGTGTCGCGGGTGCGGCGTGTCGTGACCGGCGGGTGGGCGTCGGGTGCGGCGCGCCCGGTGGTGGCTGCCGGGTGGGCGCGAAGCGTCGTCCTCGTCGTCGGAGTGCGACCGTTCGTGACCCGCCGTGTCGCGGGTGCGGCGTGTCGTGACCGTTCCGGCGGCTGCGCTTGGTCCGGGTGCGGCGCGCCCGGTGGTGGCCGCCGGGTGGGCGCGAAGCGTCGTCCTCGTCGTCGGAGTGCGACCGTTCGTGACCGCCG
>NZ_BACW01000496.1:0-1475 GCF_000333315.1 Curtobacterium sp. B8 | reverse complement strand
GCCGCACGCAGCCGCAGCCCTACGCGCAGCAGCCGCAGCACGCGCCGTCGGGGCAGCACACGCAGGGGCAGCCGCCGTACCCGCAGCAGGGCGCCCCGTACGGCCCGCCGGCCGGTCAGCAGCCGCCCGCGAACCCATGGGCGCCGCCCCAGCGCTGACCCGACCGTCTACGTGGCGCACGGCCCGTGAGGGAGTCGCACCGTGCCTCCAGGCCGCCGCCGCGATCTCGGATGCCGTCGCTGTCTCGGACCGTCGCTGTCTCGGGCCGTCGCTGTCTCGCGACGCCGCCGCTGTCTCGCGACGCCGCCGCTGTCGTACGACGACTGCGCTGTCGTGCCGCAGCGGCGACGGCCGTGCGCCTGCCGCAGCGGCGACGGCCGTGCGCCTGCCGCAGCGGCGACGGTCGCGCGCCCCCGTCAGGACGGGCGCTTGTCCCGCTGCGCCACCCGCAGGCCGCTGCGGATGAGCCGGAGCACGAGCTCCCGCCCCGTCACGGGGCTCGCCCCCGCCGCCACGAGCTCGTCGTATCGCGAGCGTGGCACGTCGTAGTGGTCGTGGTCGAACGCCCGGGGCGGGATCCCCGCGGCACTCGCGAAGGCGTGGAGTTCGTCGTACGATTCGTCACTGACGAGGTGCGACCACAGCGTGTCGTGCGCAGGCCACGTCGGCGGGTCGATCAGGACGGTCACCACGCCATGGTACGTGTGTCGCCGTTTGACCGGACCCGGGGGGATCGAGTATTCTCGACCCCTGGTGTCAGCGGGCCGTTCTGCCTGCGTCGCCGATCGGGCCCGGCCTCCCCGGGAGCCGCTCGTGCAGCAGTGGGCACCCGAGACTTCCCTCAAGCAGAGTACGTAAGGAATTCCACGTGGTTTACGCAGTAGTGCGCGCCGGCGGCCGTCAGGAGAAGGTCGAGGTCGGCACGATCCTCACGATCGACCGTGCCAAGGCCGACGACAAGGGCAACATCAAGCTCGCTCCGGTGCTCCTCGTGGACGGTGACACCATCACGTCGGCCGCGACCGAGCTCGCGAACGTGACCGTCACCGCCGAGGTGCTCGAGGACCTCCGCGGACCGAAGGTCATCATCCAGAAGTTCAAGAACAAGACCGGGTACAAGAAGCGTCAGGGCTTCCGCGCTGAGCTGACCCGCGTCAAGATCACCGAGATCGCGTAAGGCGGGAACAGAAGATGGCACACAAGAAGGGTGCGAGCTCCACTCGCAACGGTCGTGACTCCAACGCGCAGCGCCTCGGCGTGAAGCGCTTCGGTGGCGAGGTCGTCAACGCCGGCGAGATCATCGTCCGCCAGCGCGGCACGCACTTCCACCCGGGCGCCAACGTCGGCCGTGGTGGCGACGACACGCTGTTCGCCCTCTCGGCCGGTGCGGTCGAGTTCGGCACCAAGGGCGGCCGCAAGGTCGTCAACATCGTCGGCGCTGCGTAAGCGACCTTCGATCTGACTCTGCGGGAGGG
>NZ_BACW01000497.1:0-1603 GCF_000333315.1 Curtobacterium sp. B8 | reverse complement strand
CCGCCGGTCCCTCGCCGACCAGGCCGACGCGCAGCCGATCGAGGACGCCGCCACCCTGAGCGCCGTCGCCGCCGCGCGCGCCGCCACCCGCGGCATGCTCCAGGAACTCGACGCCGTCGTGCAGAGCCGCCGCGCCGACGCCGACCGGGCGCAGGACGCCTACACCGCCGCACGCCGTGCCGCCCTCGGGCTCGAGAAGCTCGAGGAGCAGCACGTCGTCGCCGCCACCGCGGAGGACCTCCGCACCGAACAGAACGCCCTCGACGAGATCGCGGCCAGGAGCCGCACGGAAGGTGGTGCCCGATGAGCCTCGACGTCGTGCTCTCGCGGATCTCCGAGATCCGCAGCCAGATCGACGCCCTGCAGACCGGGACGGTCACGTCGACCACGTCCACGGACTCGACAGCGGCGTCCTCGGCCGCGTCCTCCGCCTTCGCGGACGCGCTCGCCACCGAGAACGGCGGCGGGACCGGGACGACGGCCGGCTCGCTCGCCACCGCCCTGGGGACCGCCGCCGGCAGCACGACGCCGGCGACCTCGGTGGACGCCGGACAGGGGACCGTCGCGACCGGGAGCGGTGCGACGGGTGCCGACGTGGTGGCCGACGCGAAGAAGTACCTCGGCGTGCCGTACGTGTTCGGCGGGACGACGACGGCCGGGATGGACTGCTCCGGTCTCGTCCAGACGGTGTTCAAGGACCTCGGGGTCACCATGCCGCGGGTCGTCCCGGACCAGGCGAAGATGGGCGTCGAGGTCGGCTCGCTCAAGGACGCGCAGCCCGGCGACCTCATCGTCCCCAAGGGCGAGGGCCACATCGTCATCTACGTCGGTGACGGCAAGGTGCTGCACGCGCCGCACCCCGGCAAGGACGTCCGCATCGTCGACAACTGGTACTCGGACGCCGACATCGCCACGATCAGGCGCATCGTGCCGACCGCGCAGGAGGCGGCGGCCCGCTCGACCACCGGCGCCGGCGCCACGGGTTCGGGCACGGACCTGCAGACCGCGGCGCTCATGGCCCTGGTGCAGTCCGGAGGTGCCGCATGACCACGATGATCCCGACCGGCGCGCCGTCGTCGGCCACCACCGGCCGTGCCGTGCCGGCCCGCCCGGGTGACGGCGGCTCCGCCTTCGGGCGGGTCCTGGCCGGTGCCGGTGCCGGTGCCGGTGCCGGTGCCGGTGGAAGCGACCGCGCCGGCACACCGGCCCGCACGGGTGCTCGTGACGACGCCGACGCGACGGTGGTGCCCGTGGGCCGGCTGCACGGCCGTCGCACGGAGCACCCCGCGGCCGCACGGACCGCGGCCGAGCGCCGGGGCCCGTCGCAGCACGGCGCTCCCGCCGCCCGGGACGGGGCCTCGGCGGCGTCGGCCGGCGCGTTCGGCGCGGCGGGCCCGGCGGCTGCGTCCGGCCCCGCGGGTGCGTCCGTCCCGGGCGACCCGTCGGCGACTGCTGATCCGTCCGTGACCGCCGGCTCGTCCCTGACCGCCGGCCCGTCCGCGACCGCCGGGTCGTCGACGCCGGCGGCCGGGGGAGCAGCCGCGGACACCGCAGCGGCCGCCGCGCTGGCCGCCGCCACGGGGCTCGCAGCGGCGTCGTCGCC
>NZ_BACW01000498.1:0-3984 GCF_000333315.1 Curtobacterium sp. B8 | reverse complement strand
ACCGACGGCCTCGGTGTTCATCGCGACGAAGAACGGCGCGCAGCTGACCGCCGACCAGGTCCAGGCCATCGTGCACCTGACGAGCGCCGCGGTCGAGGGCATGCAGCCCACCGACGTCTCCGTCGTCGACTCGAAGGGCCAGACGCTCTCCGCGGTCGGCACCGGCGCCGCCGGCAGCGGCACGGACCAGGCCGCGGACTACGACCAGGCCACCAGCAAGAAGATCCAGGACCTCCTCGACACGACGCTCGGCGCCGGCAACGCGACCGTGGTCGTCTCCGCGACGATGAACCAGAACACCGGCACGAAGACGTCGGAGTCGTACGCGTCCCCGACCGGCGGCCCGGTCGCCCTGAACGAGTCGAGCACGACCGAGCAGTACGGCGCCGGCTCCGGTGCCGGCGGTGCCGGAGCGACCGGCGTGCTCGGACCGGACAACATCGCGGTGCCGAACGGATCCGCGACCAGCGGCGCGGGCAACGACTACAAGAACGAGTCCGCGACGAAGAACAACGCCGTCGACCACACGACCGAGACGACGCAGATCCCGGCCGGTGCACTCGAGAACCAGTCGGTCTCCGTCGCCCTGAACGCGAAGGCCGCCAGCGTCCAGAACGCCAACCTGCAGAGCATCAACGACCTCGTGTCCCGCGCCGCCGGCATCGACACCACCCGCGGCGACAAGATCGCGGTCGCGATGATGAACTTCGACACGACCGCCGCCGCGCAGGCCGCGGCGGCCCTCAAGGCGCAGCAGCAGGCGGACCAGCAGGCGTCGCTCTGGGCGACCATCCGGACCGCCGGCATCGTCATCGGGAGCCTCCTCGCCCTCATCGCGATCATGTGGGTCATCGCCCGACGTGCCCGCCGCCAGGAGCGCGAGGCCGTCGACCTCGGCGAACTCGATGCGTTCTCCGGCGAGACGTTCCAGCTGCCCCTCGCCGTCGACGAGCCCGAGGCGCTCCGCGCCGGGGACACCCCGACCGTGGCGCTCCCGACGCTGCCCGTCGAGGACGCGCCGACCGAGGTGCTCACCACCGAGGAGATCAGCGCCGAGCGCCGCCGCCAGGACATCCAGGCGCTCGCCGAGCGTGACCCGAAGCGCACCGCCGACCTGCTCCGCGGGCTCCTCGACGACCGGGCACCGGTGTGAGCGGCCTCGTCCCGAGCGTCGGCGGACCCGGCGGCAGCGGGCCGTCCGGCGCTGTCGACCGCCCGCTGACCGGGTCCCAGAAGGTCGCGCTCATCCTCATGCAGATGGAGACCGACCGCGCCGCCGAGGTGATGAAGCAGTTCACCGAGCTGGAGGCCGAGGAGATCTCCGCCGAGATCGTCCGCATGCGCCGGGTCGACGACACCGTCGTGGACCGCACCATGACCGAGTTCCACCGCATGACCATGCACGGCCGCACACAGAAGCGCGGCGGCAAGGAGACCGCGATGGGGCTGCTCGAGGCCTCGTTCGGCGCCGAACGCGCCGCCGGGGTCATGGACCGCCTCGCCTCGAACCTCGCCGGGCAGTCGTTCGACTTCCTCGACGACGCCGAGCCCGGGCAGGTCGTGACGCTCCTCGACGGCGAACTGCCGCAGACCATCGCCCTCGTGCTCGCGCACCTGCAGCCCGGGCAGGCCAGCGCCGTGCTCGCCGGCGTCGACGAGCGCGTCCGAACCGACGTCGCGCAGGCGTTCGCCACGATGGGTTCGGCGACGCCCGAGGCCGTCGGCATCGTCGCCGGAGTGCTCCGGCAGCGCGCCGGCGCCGTGGTGTCGCCCCGGGAGAGCGTCGAGGTCGTCGGGGGCATCGCGCCGCTCGTCGAGATCATCAACCGGTCCGACGTGGCGACCGAGAAGGCGGTGCTCGACGGCCTGGAGGCCCGCGACCCCGAACTCGCCGAGGACATCCGGTCCCGCATGCTCACCTTCGAGGACATCGTCAAGCTCGAGGCGCGCGACATCCAGCAGGTGCTCCGCGGGATCGACTCGAAGGTGCTGGCGACCGCCATGAAGGGCGCCGCCGGACCGGTCGTCGAGACCATCCGCGCGAACGTGTCCGAGCGCAACCGCGAGCTCCTCGACGACGAGCTGCAGGCGATGGGACCGATCCGGGTCTCGCAGGTCGAGGAGGCCCGCGCCGAGGTCGTCCGGTCCGTCCGCGAACTCGAGGCCCAGGGCGTCATCACCGTCCACCGCGCCGAGGAGGACGAGCTCGTTGACTGACCAGACCGTCCAGCGCATGACCTTCCCCGTCCTCGGGTCCGCCACCGCCGCCACGACCGCCGCCGCGGCGGAGGTCCGCGGGCACGCCGCCGGGTACGCGGCCGGTCTCCGCGCGGCGCAGGCCGAGACCGACGCGCTCCAGGCGCGGCTCCAGGCGGAGCACGACCGGCGACTCGCGTCGCTCACGGCGGACACGGTCCGCCGCGTGGCCGTCCTCGACGCCGCCACCAACGCCCTCCTCTCGCAGGTCGTGCCCGTCCTCCGCGACGCCGAGGCGTCCCTCGCGGACGCGACGATGGACCTGGCGGAGGCCGTCGTCGGGTACGCGATCCGTGCCTCCAGGTCGACCGACGCCCCGGACGGCGGCCGGGAGGCACCGGACGCGTCCGGCGCGGAGGCCACCGTCCTGCGGGCACTCGCGTCGGTCGACGCGTCGGTGGCGCTCCGGGTGCGGGTGAGCGTCGGCGACGCGGCGCGCGTCGCGGAGCTCGACACGGCGGTGCCGGTCGTCGGCGACCCGTCGCTCTCCGACGGGGACGCCGTGGTGGACCTGCCTGACGGGCTGCTGGACGCCCGGATCGGCGCGGCGCTCGACCGCGCCCGCGGGGCACTCGGCGGTGCACGATGACCGTGACCCTGCTGCGCCCGCGCGGCCTCGACGCCGCGGTCGACCAGGCACGCCCGGTGCGCCAGGGTGTCGTGTCGAGCGCCGTCGGCCTCGGTCTGACCGTCGTCGGGCTCGACGCCCGGATCGGCGACGTCGTCCTGGTCGGCGCCGACGACGGCCCGCAGACCGCGGTCGAGGTCGTCGCGACGGACACCACCGGCACCCGCTGCATGCCGCTCGGTCCGCTCGTCGGGGTGACCGCCGGGACGCCGGCACGGCCCACCGGTCGGCCCGTGCTCGTCCCCACCGGCCGCGGCCTGTTCGGACGGGTCCTCGACGGACTCGGTCGGCCGATCGACGACCTCGGACCGATCGACGCGGACGCATGGGTCCCGCTCGACCACGCGACGCCGGACGCGATGGGCCGTGCCCGCATCGACACGCCGCTGCAGCTCGGCGTCCGCGTGCTCGACACCCTGACCACGGTCGGCCGGGGGCAGCGCATGGGCCTCTTCGCCGGCTCCGGCGTCGGGAAGTCGTCCCTGCTGTCGATGATCGCGCGGGGGAGCGACGCCGCCGTGACGGTGATCGCACTCGTCGGGGAGCGCGGCCGCGAGGTGCGCGAGTTCCTCGAGGACGACCTCGGTCCGGAGGGCGTCGCACGGTCGATCGTCGTCGTGTCGACCTCCGACGAGCCGGCCCTCATGCGCCTGCGTGCCGCGTTCGTCGCCACCCGCATCGCCGAGTCGTTCCGTGACGAGGGCGCCGACGTCGTGCTCATGATGGACTCGCTCACCCGCGTCGCCATGGCGCAGCGGGAGATCGGCCTGTCCGTCGGCGAACCTCCGGCCACCCGCGGCTACCCGCCGTCGACGTTCTCGGTGCTCGCCGGGCTGCTCGAACGCGCCGGGACCGACCGGGTCGGCAGCATCACCGGCCTGTACACCGTGCTCGTGGACGGCGACGACCACAACGAGCCGATCGCGGACGCAGCCCGGAGCATCCTCGACGGGCACGTCGTGCTCGACCGGAAGCTCGCCGTCACCGGCCACTTCCCGTCGGTGGACGCGCTCGGGTCGGTGTCGCGCGTGGCCTCGAAGGTCACGAGCCGCGAGCAACGGGACACCGCGACCGCACTGCGGACCGTGATGGCGGCCCGT
>NZ_BACW01000499.1:0-4606 GCF_000333315.1 Curtobacterium sp. B8 | reverse complement strand
TCGGCGCGAACGGCGACGCCGCGAGCCAGATCACGGTCGACCTGTCGGTGCGAAACGTGAAGACGGTCTCGACCGCCGTCGCCGCGCTCAAGTTCGACTCGGCGGCCGACGCGCAGGCGTCGATCACCGCGATCGACGCGCAGATCAAGGACGTCTCGTCCGCTCGTTCGAACATCGGTGCCATCCAGAACCGCTTCGACCACGCCATCAACGTGACGAACGTGGCCAAGGAGAACCTCACCGCGGCCGGCTCGCGCATCACCGACGTCGACATGGCAGAGGAGATGGTCAAGTACACGCGCGACAACATCCTCAGCCAGGCCGGCACCTCGATGCTCGCGCAGGCGAACCAGAGCACGCAGGGTGTGCTCTCGCTCCTCCGCTAGTGAACCCGGCGGCGTCCACCGGTACCGTTCGGGTGTCCCGGTGGGCGCCGCACCCCTCCCGTCCCGTCTGAAGGAGCGCGCGTGTCGTCCGTGTCCTCGGCGTCGTCGCTCGCGATCGACGGCCTCGTCAGTGGCCTCAAGACCACCGACCTCATCAACTCGTTGATGTCGATCGAGCAGGTCCCGCAGACCCTGCTGAAGAACAAGGTCACCACGACCAACTCGTTCATCTCGTCACTGCAGACGATCAACGGCCTCGTGCAGACCCTGGCCAGCAAGGCGTCCGACGCCGCGAAGGCCACCTCCCTCGACGTGTTCGCGGCGACCTCGTCGTCCGCGGGCGTCACCGCGACGACCGGCACGGGTGCATCGGCCGGGTCCGTCAGCTTCACCGTCGGGTCGACCGCGACCGCCCAGGTCGGCGTCACGGCCGCGATGTCCACGTGGTCCGACGCCGCCGGTCCGCTCACGATCGTCCGGGCCGACGGCACGCAGACCACCGTGACCCCGGCGTCCGGGTCCCTCGACGACACGGTCTCCGCGATCAACAAGTCGGGTGCGGGCGTCACCGCGACGAAGGTCGCCGCCGGCACCGACACCGACGGCACCAAGCTCTACCGCCTGCAGCTCACCTCGACGACGACCGGGGCCGCCGGCGCGTTCAGCCTCTACCGCGGGTCGGGCGCCGACGTCACCGCCGGCACCGCGACCGACGTCCTGGCCGGCACCGGCGCGGCCGTCGTCACCCGGGCGAAGGACGCCAGCGTCACCCTCTGGGCCGGCACCGCCGCGGCCCAGACCGTCACGAGCGCGTCGAACACGTTCGCCGACCTGCTGCCGGGGCTCAGCGTCACCGTCAGCCAGGTGAGCGCCGACCCCGTCACGGTCTCCGTCGCCCAGGACACCACGAAGGCGCAGGCCGTGGCGAAGGGCCTCGTCGACGCGATGAACGCCGTGACCGCCTACTACGGCTCGAACACCGGGGTCACGAGCACGACCAGCCCCACGACCGGGACCACGACGACCACCGCGGGGGTCCTGCTCGGCGACGCCACGACCCGCTCGGCCGTCCAGGCGCTCAGCTCGGCGATGTCGGCTCCGGTGAACGGAAAGTCGCCCTCCTCGATCGGGATCGTCGTCACGAAGGACGGCGACTTCACCTTCGACGAGGACGCGTTCCAGAAGGCCCTCGCCGCCGACCCGGCGGGCACCCAGGCGATGCTCTCGGGCGTGGCGGCCTCGGTCGGCGCGGTCGCGACGAGCGCGTCGGACAAGTACGACGGGTCGATCACCTCCGCGATCTCCGGCCAGCAGTCGGTCGTGAAGGACCTGAACACCCAGATCGACAGCTGGACCGACCGCCTGACCATGCGCCGCGCCACGCTGCAGACGCAGTACGCGGCGCTCGAGACCAGCCTCAGCAAGCTCCAGTCCCAGTCGAGCTGGCTCTCCGGCCAGCTCGCCACGCTGTCGAGCTCGAGCTCCTGACGGGAACCGAGATGACCTACGACCTCCAGGCCGCCGCCTTCCGGCAGGCCGCGAAGCCCCGCACGGTGACGGACCAGCGCCGCGCGCAGTACACGAACGAGGCCGTCCTCTCCGCGACGCCGGCGCAGCTCGTCACGATGCTCTACGACCGGCTGCTGCTCGACCTGCACCGCGCCGAGGCCGCGCAGACCGGCAGCGACTGGGAGGCCGCGCGCGAGCAGCTCCTGCACGCGCAGGCGATCGTCGGCGAGCTGTCGTCGACACTGCGGATCGACGCGTGGGACGGCGGCGAGGGCCTCCTGGCGATCTACAACTACGCGAGCACGTCGCTCATCACGGCCAACGTGCACCGTGACGTCGGGGCCACCCGCGACTGCATCCGCATCCTCGAGCCGCTCCGGCAGGCCTGGCACGATGCTGCCGCCTCGCTGCCGGCGGCTCCCGCCGCGCCGGGCGCCGGTCACACGGCCGGCGGTGCGCTCGGTGTCGCCTGACGACGTGGCCCGACGGGCCGGCTGGGAGGCACTGCTCGCCTCCCTGGAGCAGGACGCCGCCGGGCAGGCGGTGGCGTCGGCGAGCCCGGCGGCGGGAGCGACCGCGGCGGCAGGAGCGACCGCGGTCTGGACCGAGCCGACCGGGCTGGGACCGATCCCGCGGGAGCTGGTGGGGCGTGCCTCCCGGCTGGTGGCCGCGCAGCGGGACCGCATGACGGCGCTCGAGGCCGAGCGCAGCGCCGTCCTGGAGCACCTCGGCGCGCTGCGTGCCGTCGACGCGACGCGGGAGCCCCGCGGCGCCGTGTACCTCGACGCGTCCGCGTAGGCGGGGCCGGGCGGTCGGTGCGCCCGGCCCGCCGTCGGACGACCCGACCGTTGGCGTACGACGGCGGCGTGGTCGTTCGTTGCACCGGATCGATGCCCGCGCGTGCACCGAGCGACGCGACCGTTGTC
Organism: Curtobacterium sp. B8; assembly: GCF_000333315.1. Taxonomy (NCBI): domain Bacteria; kingdom Bacillati; phylum Actinomycetota; class Actinomycetes; order Micrococcales; family Microbacteriaceae; genus Curtobacterium; species Curtobacterium sp. B8. The sequence goes on along the minus strand of NZ_BACW01000499.1, from coordinate 1,785 downwards.
GTACGACGGCGGCGTGGTCGTTCGACGGCGGTCCTCCCGATCGCGCCGGGCCCGACCCGACGACCGGACCCGCCCGACCGGACCCGCCCGACCCGCCTCGCCCCCCGTTCGGGGCGATGCCTAACGCCCCGCCGAGCCCCGGCCGACAGGCCCGTACGAGCACGGATCGCTCACCACCCGGCCACGGATCGGCCACCGCACATCGACGACGTCAGGGGACGGCGTCGACCGAGGGGACGGTCCACCTGTGTTCGATTCCGTGACGAGCGCCGCGCTGCAGAGCGCCCTCGACGGCCTGTCGATGCGGCAGCGGGTGATCGCGAACAACATCGCGAACATCAACACGCCGAACTACCACGCCGAGAAGGTCCAGTTCGAGGACGCCCTCGCGCAGTCGATCGTCGACGGCAGCGGTGCCACCGCCCCGACCGTCGCGCGCAGCCTCGAGCCGACGAACACCAACGGCAACAACGTGAACCTCGACGAGGAGACGCTCTCCAACGTGGACACCGTGCTCCGGTACCAGTTCGCGACGCAGGCGATGAACTCCGAGCTCACCAGCGTCCGTGCGGCGATGCGGACGAACTCGTGACCACGTTCGACGCGATCGGCATCGCGAGCACCGGCATGACCGTGCACCGCAAGTGGCTCGACGCGATCTCCGACAACATCGCCAACGTCAACACCGTCCGGTCGATGGACGACTCCGCCTTCCAGGCCCGCTACGTCGAGGTGCAGGAGGGTAGCGGCGTCTCGGGCGCCTACGTCAAGGGTGCCGCGTTCGGCAGCGCCGCCGGACGGGTCACGTACGACCCGGACAACCCGCTCGCGAACGCCGAGGGCTACGTCCGCATGCCGGACATCGACCTCGGGACGCAGATGGCGGACCTCATCATGGCCCAGCGCGGCTACCAGGCGAACGCCGCCGTGGTCGACCGTGCGAAGACCGCCTACGAGGCGGCACTGCAGATCGGGAAGAACTGATGCCCATCGACGCCGTGAACGGTGTGACCACCAACGCGATGACCCGCGCCTTCGCCGGGGCGACCGACGCCGCGACCGGGGCCGGAGCCGCCGGGATCGGGACGACCGCCGCGACCGGTGCGTCCGGTGACGGCTTCGCCGCGAGCCTCGGGAACGCGGTCGACGGTCTCCAGCAGCTGCAGAGCGACTCGAAGACGCTCGCGCTCAAGGCCGTCACGGGCAACCTCGACGACATCCACGACGCCACGATCGCCGCCACCCGCGCGCAGGTCACGCTCGAGCTCGTCGCGGCCGTGCGCAACAAGGGCGTCGACGCCTTCAACGAGATCATGAGGATGCAGGCCTGATGCCGGTCGCCGTCAAGAACGTGTGGGCGCGCCTCAGCGCCTACGTCCAGGGGTTCACCGCCGCGCAGCGCACCATCGCGATCCTCGTGATCGCCGCGCTCGTGCTCGGCGGCATCGCCCTCGCGAGCTGGCTCGGCAAGGCGTCGTACGCGCCGCTGTTCACCGGGCTCGCCGCCGCCGACGCCTCGAGCGTCACCGACCAGCTCACGACCGACGGGGTGCCGTACCAGCTCACCGACGGCGGCGCCACGATCCTCGTGCCGCAGGGTTCGGTGTACTCCGAACGGCTCAAGGCCGCCGCGAACGGCCTGCCGTCCTCGAACGAGGGCGGCTACTCGCTCCTCGACCAGATGGGCGTGACGAGCTCCGAGTTCCAGCAGAACGTCACCTACAAGCGCGCGATCGAGGGCGAGCTCGCCNAGACGATCTCCGCGATGGACGGCGTGCAGACCGC
>NZ_BACW01000500.1:0-15576 GCF_000333315.1 Curtobacterium sp. B8 | reverse complement strand
TCGGCGGTCTCGTCGGCGGCGGTGCCGGGTGGCTCGCCGGCTCGGGTTCGCCCACGGGCGGCACCCCGACGAGCAGCTCCGCGCAGGGCGGCACCTCACGGTGAACGACTACAACAACGCCACCGTGGTCACCGCGGTGGCCGCGCAGGCGACCCCGTCCGTGGTGACGATCAACGTCTCCGCGAGCAACGAGGCCGGCACGGGCTCGGGCGTCGTGTTCAGCAAGGACGGCTACATCGTCACGAACACCCACGTGGTGACGCTCGACGGTGACAGCGGCAACGGCAAGATCACCGTGACGACCTCGGACGGCAAGATCTACGACGCGAAGCTCGTCGGCACCGACCCGACCGTCGACCTCGCGGTGATCAAGATCGACGCCACGGACCTGAAGCCGATCACGTTCGCCGACTCGTCGGACCTGAACGTCGGCGACACCGCGGTCGCGATCGGCGCACCGCTCGGGCTGTCGAACACCGTGACCGACGGCATCGTGTCGACGCTGGACCGCAGCATCCAGGTCACGTCGAGCGCCCCGAGCCAGGGCGGCGACTCGAACGAGGGCGGCAACGGCAGCCAGGGCGGCCCGTTCGACTTCTGGGGCAACGGCGACAACGGCTCGAGCTCCTCGGCGAGCTCGACGGTGTCGCTGCCGGTGATCCAGACCGACGCGTCGATCAACCCCGGCAACTCGGGTGGTGCGCTGCTCGACTCGAAGGGCAAGCTCATCGGCATCAACGTCGCGATCGCGTCCGCCGGCAGCTCCTCGTCGTCGGACTCGCAGTCCGGCAGCATCGGCGTCGGCTTCTCGATCCCGTCGAACCTCGTGAAGCGGGTCGCGAACGAGATCAAGGACAACGGTTCGGCGACGCACGGTCTCCTCGGCGCGAGCGTCGGTGACGCGGCCGACGCGTCGAACGCGACGCAGATGGGCGCGCTCATCAAGTCGGTGACGTCGAACGGTGCGGCGGCGAAGGCCGGCCTGAAGGCCGGCGACGTCGTGACGAAGATCGGCTCGGCGTCGGTCTCCGACGCGACCGACCTCACCGCCCAGGTCCGGTTCTTCGCGGGCGGCGCGAAGACCGAGATCACCTACCTGCGCGGTGGCAAGTCGTACACGGCCGACGTGACCCTCGGGACCTACGACAGCAAGGGCTGACGCGACCAACAGACCGCCTGGAGGCTCGGTGCACGACGTGCGCCGAGCCTCCAGTCCGTCCCGGCGTGGCCGTCTTGATAGGCTCATGGTCGCTCTGCGGGGCGGCACCGCTCGCGGTGCGCCCCGCGCACCAGCCACCACCCCGAGGGACGCATGCAGCCAGACGGACAGCCCCTGCCGGGCGTCTCGTACGTGATGCCCGTGCTGAACGAGGTCACCGAGGTCCGTGCTGCCGTGCAGAGTCTGCTCGACCAGGACTACGCCGGTCCGTTCGAGGTCATCCTCGCGCTCGGGCCGTCGATCGACGGCACGAACGAGCTCGTGGCCGAGATGAGCGCCGCCGACCCGCGGATCCGCGCGATCGAGAACCCGGTCGGGTCGACGCCCGCCGGGTTGAACGTCGCGATCCGGGCCTCCGGGCACCCCGTCGTGGTCCGCGTCGACGCGCATTCGGTGCTGCCGCGGGACTACACGCGTGTGGCGGTCCGGGTGCTGCAGGAATCCGGCGCGGACAACGTCGGCGGGATCATGCACGCCGAGGGCCGCACGCCCTTCGAACGTGCCGTGGCACTCGCCTACGGCAGCCGGGTCGGGCTCGGGGGCACTCCGCACCACGTCGGTGGTCAGGCCGGGCCGGCCGAGACGGCGTACCTCGGGGTGTTCCGACGCGACCGCCTGTTCGAGGTCGGCCTGTTCGACGAGGGCATCAAGCGCGGCCAGGACTGGGAGCTCAACCGGCGGCTGCGCCAGACCGGCGGGACCGTGTGGTTCACGCCGGAGCTCGTCGTGACGTACCGCCCGCGGCCGAGCCTGAAGCGGCTCGTGCGCCAGTTCGTGGCCACGGGGCTGTGGCGGGGCGAACTCGCGCGGCGGTTCCCGGCGAACAACGGCCTGCGCTACTTCGTGCCCCCGGCGATGGTGGCGGCGATGGCGCTCGGCATCGTCGCCGGGGTCGTCGGGATCATCGGCGCCGCCACGGGGACGGGGGCGGCGTGGGCGCTGCTCGGGTTCGTGGTCCCCGCGGTCTACCTGCTCTTCGTCGTGCTCGGAGCGGTCGCAGTGGCGCGGCGCTCCGGACCCAGGACACTCCTCTGGCTCCTCGTGGTGCTGCCGTGCATCCACGTCGGCTGGGGCATCGGGTTCATCATCGGCTTCCTCACCAGGACGTCCGACCTCACGACGCACACGGGACGGTGACCGCCATGACCGACGAGACCGCCACCGGCCGCACGGGCCGACCGACCTCCATCGCCGAACTCCGCGCCGTGGCGCAGCCGGACGCGGTCCGGATGCGGGCGAACGCGGAGCACTGGACAGCCTCGCTGTACCTGCGCGACGTGTCGCCGTACCTGACGTGGGTGCTGCTGAAGACCCGGGTGAGCGCGAACCAGGTCACCGGCCTGATGATCCTCGTCGGGTGGAGCGTCGCTGCCGCGCTGCTCGTCCCCGGCATCTGGGGCGCGGCACTCGCGCTCGTGCTCGGGCAGCTGCAGATGCTCGTCGACTGCAGCGACGGCGAGGTCGCCCGCTGGCGCGGCACCCACTCGCCGGCCGGCGTGTTCCTCGACAAGGTCGGCCACTACACGACCGAGGGGCTCATCCCCGTCGCACTCGGCATCCGGGGGGCGACGTGGCCGATCCACGACGCCGAATGGATGTGGACGACGATCGGCTGCGCGCTCGGGCTCGTGATCGTCCTCAACAAGGCGCTCAACGACATGGTGCACGTCGCCCGCGCGAACGCCGGGCTCGAGAAGCTCGTCGACCGCCGTGACGCGTCGACCGCGCCGTCCGGTCGCCGCCTGGCCTCGCTCCGTCGGCTCGCGCGCTTCCTGCCGTTCCACCGCCTGTACCACTCGGTGGAGCTGTCGATCCTCGCCTTCGTCTTCGCGCTGCTCGGACTCGTCATCGGCGACACGCTCGCATCGCGGATCCTCGTCGGCACCCTCCTGCCGCTCGCCGTCCTCGCGACGATCGGGCACTTCCTCGCGATCATCGCGTCGAAGCGGGTGCGGGCGTGATGCCGGGCACCACCCGCCGCCACGCAGTCCTGCACCGTGCGCGCCCGCGGGTGGCCGTGGTCAGCCTGTCGCAGGGGACCCGTCCGGTCGACCTTCGCCGGGGGCTCGAGAGCGTGCTCGCGCAGCAGGACGTGGACCTCGACGTCGTCTGCGTCGGCAACGGGTGGGAGCCGACCGGGCTGCCGGACGGGGTGCGTGCGCTCGCACTGCCCGAGAACGTCGGCATCCCCGCGGGTCGGAACGCCGGCGCCGAGGTGGTCGAGGGCGACTACGTGTTCTTCCTCGACGACGACGCCTCGGTGCCGTCGCCGACCTTCCTCCGCGACGCGATCGCGCTGTTCGAGCACGACCCGTCGCTCGGCCTGGTGCAGCCGCAGGTCGTCGACCCGTCGGGCGCGGCGAACCCCACGCGATGGATCCCGCGCATCCGGAAGGGCCGGGCGTCGGACTCCTCGCCCGTGTTCTCGGTGTGGGAAGGGGCGGTGGTCCTGCCGATGGACGTGTACCGCACGGTCGGCGGTTGGGGAGCGCCCTACTTCTACGCGCACGAGGGCATCGAGCTCGCGTGGCGGGTCTGGGACGCCGGCCGCCGCACCTGGTACGCCGGCGACCTCGTCGCCCACCACCCGGCGATCGACCCGGCCCGGCACCGCGAGTACTACCGGCTGAACGCCCGGAACCGTGTCTGGTTGGCCCGGCGGAACCTGCCGACGGTGCTGCAGCCGCTCTACGTCGGCTCCTGGGCCGCGATCCAGGTCGCCCGGTGGTGGCGACACCCGCGCCGGCTGGCGACGTGGTTCGGCGGGGTCCGCGAGGGATGGACGACGGACTGCGGACCGGCCTCGACCATGGGCTGGCTGACCATCGGGCGGATGACGCTCGCCGGCCGGCCCCCGATCATCTGAGGAGACCCATGTCGATCCCCAGCGACGTGCGCACGGCGTTCCGGCTCGTGCAACGACTCCTGCGGTCGCGGCAGAGCCGGAACCAGCTGGCGCGGCGGCTCCGGACACAGCCGCCCCTCGCTCCCGGGTCCGTCGAGATCGCGGTGTACTTCGCCGACGGCCCGGTGAACATGTACCAGGTGCGCCAGTGGTACGGCCCCCTGGCCGAGCTGCACGCCGAACACCCGGTCGCGATCATCTCCCGGAGCCCCGGCACCATGCTCGCGCTGCTCGACGAGTCGCCCGTGCCCGCGGTCTACGCGCGACAGGTCGTCGACCTCGAGCGCTTCGTCGACGAGCAGGCACCGAAGATCGTCCTCTACGTCAACCAGAACGCCCGCAACTTCCAGATGATGCGGTACGGGCGCATGTGGCACGTCTTCGTGAACCACGGCGAGAGCGACAAGATGTACATGACGACGAACCAGTTCAAGGCGTACGACTACGCCCTGATCGCCGGCGACGCCGCTCGTGACCGGCTCGCCGCAGCGCTCTGGGACTACGACCTCGACGCCAGGACCATCGCGATCGGCCGGCCCCAGGCGGACCACTTCGCGGCCGACGTGCCCTGGCCGGCGGACGGGCGGACCGTCGTGCTCTACGCGCCGACGTGGGAGGGCGACCGTGCTGCGGCGGCCTACGGATCGATCGCCAGCCACGGCACGACCATCGCCGACCGGGTGCTCGCGTCGCCCGCACACCGACTCGTGTACCGGCCGCACCCGCGCTCCGGGGTGCTCGACCCCGAGTACAAGGCTGCGCACGAGCGCATCATCGCGGCGATCTCGGCCGCGAACGCCGCCGACCCGGCCGCCCACCACGTGTACGACGACGGACCCGGGCTCGGGTGGCAGATCGCCGGGGCGGACGTCGCGATCACGGACATCTCGGCGATGATCTACGACCGGCTCGCCGTCGGGAAGCCACTCATCGTGACCCGGCCGGTGTCTCCGGACGCGGACGTCGACGAGCGCGGCTACCTCGGGGACGCCAACTGGCTGCTCGCCGCCGAGGCCGAGGACGTCGTCGCCCGGGTGGACGCCGCGGCGCACGACGCGGAGGAACTCGCGCGGCTCCGGCACTGGGTCGAGCGGTACTTCGGGGACACCACCCCCGGTGCGGCCACGGCTCGCTTCCACGGCGCGATCGAGCGGCTGCTCGAGCGCTGGCGGACGGTCGCGGCCGAGCACGTCGGGCGCTGACGGGCAGGGGCGACCGCGCCGTGCGTCGACGGGCACGGGGCGACCACCCTGGACACGGTCGGGCAGGGGCGCGCTGACGGCGTGTGGCGTGTGCCCCGGCGTGCTCCCGGGCGCGGGCCCCTGCCCGGCACGTCCCGCTCATCGACCGGTCGACTCCGCCACCAGCGGCACCCGCCACAGGTACTCGCTCCGGTCCGGACGCCGCCACCGGAGCACGACCACGCCGGTGTCGTCCGGTGCCGCCCCGAACACGGCGATCGACAGCGCCCGACCGGGCTCGAGACGACGGACGCCCAGCGGGGGACAGTAGCCCGAGCCGAGGTGCGTCAGCGTCAGCCCGTCGACCGGTTCCGTGCCGGTGTTGACCAGCCGGTAGCGGTGCGGGGCATCACGGCGGTCGACGTGGAACGGGACGCGGTACGCGGTGGTGGTGGGGTGCATGCCCGACACGCTAGGCGGGGGTGCCGACGCCGACGCCCCCGGGAGGTCGCCGGTCCGACCGGGCTGTGGAGGGGGCCGGGGCGCGGTCCGTTGTGGAGGAGCGTCGCGCGGGCGGTCAGGACGCGGTGTCGGCGTTGTACCGCTCGAGCGCCTCGTCGATCGTGCCGTCGAACTGCAGCCGACCCTTGTCGAGGTACAGCCCGCGGTCGCAGAAGCGTCGCAGGTCCTTGTCGCTGTGCGAGACGAAGAACAGTGTGCGGCCGCCGGCGAGGAGCTCGTCGATGCGCTTGTAGCACTTCTCGCGGAACCCCTTGTCGCCGACCGCGAGGACCTCGTCCACGAGCAGCACCGGCTCGTCGAGGCGCGAGATGACGGAGAACGCGATGCGGACCTTCATGCCGCTGGACAGGTGCTTGTACGGGGTGTCGACGAAGTCGCCGATCTCGGCGAACTCGATGATCTCGTCGAACGCGTCGCGGATCTCGGCCCGCGACATCCCGTGGAGTCCGGCCGTGAGGTAGACGTTGTCGCGCACCGTGAGGTCCCCGACGAACCCGCCGGTGATCTCGATGAGGGGAGCGACGCCGGCGCCGACGTGGACCCGGCCCTCGTCGGGGAGCATCACCTGGGCGACGAGCTTGAGCAGCGTCGACTTGCCCTGGCCGTTGCGGCCGACGACACCGATGGCCTCGCCGGGCTGCACGTCGAAGCTGACGTCGCGGAGCGCCCAGAACTCGTCCGCGCGCTTGCGGCGGTCACGGCCCGCGAAGAGGTCCTTGAAGCTGCGGCTCGCACGGCGGTTCCGCTTGAACCGGATGCCGGCTCCGCGGACGCTGATCACGGGCGTCGTGGTCGTGCTCGGTCGGGACTGGTCGGTGGCCGTCATCAGAGCTCCTTGAGGACGCGGTGCTCGCTGCGCCGGAACACGACGAGCCCGATCAGCAGCACGACCACCGTGACCACGGTCGAACTCGCCACCTCGAGCCAGTGCAGCTGGCTGGGGAAGAACGCGGACCGGTAGATCCCGATGATCCCGGACAGCGGGTTGAGCGCCATGAGGTCGCGGAAGCGCTCGGGCAGTGCGGACGTGCCGTAGATGATCGGCGACGCGTAGAAGAGGAACCGCAGGACGAGCTTCACGGCGCGCTCGAGGTCGCGGAAGAACACCACGAGCGGTGCGACGATGAGGCCGAGCCCGTAGATGAGCCCGCACTGCAGGACGATCGCGAGCGGGTAGAGCAAGACCTCCCAGTGCACGCGTGCCCCGGTCGCGAGCACGAAGATCGCGAGGACGGGCAGGCTCAGGACGAACTCGATGCCCTTCGACGCGTCGATCCGGGCCACCCAGATGCTCCGCGGGATGGTCGTCGAGCGGATGAGCTTCGCCTCGCTCGTGAACGCACGGGTGGAGTCGGACACCGCCCCCGTGAACCACATCCACGGCAGGAGCGCGGAGAGCAGGAAGACGATGTACGGCTCTTCGCCGACCTTGCCGCGGTGGAACACCTGTGTGAAGACGAACCAGTAGATGGCCGACATCACGAGCGGGTCGAGGATGGACCAGAAGTACCCGAGCGCCGACGTCGAGTACCGCACGCGCAGGTCGCGGACGGTCAGCAGCCAGAGCGCATGACGGTAGCGCCGACCGGCGCTGCGGCTGGCCATGGGGGCAGCAGCCGCGGGCACGGTCGGCGCACTCGCTGTGGTCACGGTTTCCCTCCGGGCGGAACCGCCGAGGGGGTGGGGGCCGTTCAGGCGAACAGGTTGTTCGCGCGCTCGAGGTCCTCGGCGAAGTCGATCTCGACCGCGTAGAGGTCCGAGATGTCGACCGGCGACCAGCGTAGCCCGTCCTCGGCGATGGCAGCCTCGATGCCGCCCTCGAAGTACTCCTGGTCGTCCACCCGGCCCAGCTGGCGGATGAGCGCCTGCTTGTCGGCGGCGGAGACGTAGTTGATCCCGACGGCCTCGCCGAGACCACCGACGACCTGCTTCGACAGCTTCTCGATGAAGCCCTCGGCGTCGACCGTGTACTTGACCTCTTCGTCGGAGACCTTCTCGGTGTTGACGCTCACGAACGAGCGGTCCTCGTCGATCATGTCGGCGGCCCGGACGAGGGCGCGCGGGTCGAAGACGACGTCGCCGTTCATCCACAGCACGCCGCTCTTGCCCGTGGCCTTGAGCGCACGGAGCAGGCTCTTCGAGGTGTTCGTGGAGTCGTAGGACTCGTTGTAGACGAAGTTCGCCTGCGGGAAGGCCTCGACGATGTACTCCGACTTGTAGCCGACGACGATCGTCACGCGAGCACTCGAACCGAACGCGGCGCGGATGTTGTCGAACTGCTGCTGCATGATGGTGCGGCCGTCGGAGAGCTCCGTCAGCGGCTTCGGCAGGCTGCGCCCGAGGCGGCTGCCCATCCCCGCGGCGAGGATGACGATCTGCGTGGTCATGCTGGTCCCTTCTGGTGTCCGCCCGCGCGCCTGTGGGGCACGGGCGGGCCTCGTCGAGTCTGCTCCCGCCGGATCGGGGTCGGCCGTGAACCCTCGCTTCTCGGATCAGACTCCCAGCGCGGGCTGCATCACGTTGGCCGGCCCGGGCGGGTTTCCAAGTGGTGAACACTTCGGCGTGCCCTGGTGAATGATACGGAACGAGCGCCTTCCGGGGTACACCGCGCGGGGCTTCGTTCCCGGATCGTGACCCTCGACCGGGCGACGCGCGGGGCGGGACCGGGGCGGTCGCCACCCTGTGGCAGACGGTTGGTACGGTGGGGCGATGGCCGCAGGAGCAGACGACGAGGACGTGTACGCGACGTCCGACGCTGCCTGGCTGACCGAGGCCGACAGCGACACGGGGGACGACGGTGACACGCCGCACGACAGCGACACGGACGACGGGGAAGCGCGTGGCGCTCCCGTCGACGACGAGATGACCGACGACGCGGGCACGGACGCGGGGACGATCGCCACGGACACGGCTCCCACCGAGCCGGGTACGGACACGACCGGCACCGGCACGACGACCGGTTCGGAGACGTCGCCCGCGGCGACGGCGTCCACGGGCGGTTCCTCGGCGGCCGATCGCGTCCCGACCGCCAGCGCGAAGCGGCCGGGGAACCAGCGCGGTGGCAAGGGCCGCGCGAAGCGACCCGCCGGCGCGGGGGCCCGGATCGACGGCGGCCGGCCCGACACGGACCGATCGGACTCGGATCGGCCCGACGCGGCCCGGCCCGGGTCGGACCCGGCCGGAGCGGCGGCGGCCGAGTCGACCGCCGCGGCCACCGTCCCGACGAAGAAGCGCGCACCGCGCAGCCCCGCCGCGAAGCGCCCGCAGGCCGCGGCACCGAAGCAGCCGGTCGTGCTCCGCGCCGAGGGCCTCGTCAAGCGGTACGGCCACACCCTCGCCGTCGACGAGGTGGACCTCGAGATCCGCCAGGGGTCGATCTTCGGTGTGGTCGGCCCGAACGGCGCCGGCAAGACCACCACGCTCTCGATGGTCACCGGCCTGCTGCGTCCCGACGCCGGCACGGTGACCGTGCTCGACCACGACGTCTGGGCCGACCCGACCGCGGCCAAGCGCAGCCTGGGCGTCCTGCCGGACCGGCTGCGCCTGTTCGACCGCCTCACCGGTGGCCAGCTGCTCTACTACTCGGCCACGCTCCGTGGCCTCGACGGCGCGACAGCCCGTGAGCGCAGTGCCGACCTCGCCGAGGCCTTCGGACTGGGCGAGGCCCTCGGACGCCAGGTCGCCGACTACTCGGTCGGCATGGCGAAGAAGATCGCCCTCGCCGCGACGCTCATCCACTCGCCGCGAGTGCTCGTCCTCGACGAGCCGTTCGAGTCGGTGGACCCCGTGAGCGCGGCCACGATCACCGAGATCCTGCGTCGCTACACCGCCGGTGGCGGCACGGTCGTCCTCTCCAGCCACTCGATGGAACTGGTGCAGCGGACGTGCGACTCGGTCGCGATCATCGTCGGCGGCAAGGTCCTCGCATCGGGGACGATGGCGCAGGTCCGCGGGCGCAAGAGCCTCGAGGACAAGTTCGTCGAACTCGCGGGCGGCCGCGTCGTCGCAGAGAGCATGGAATGGTTGCACAGCTTCTCCGGCTGAGGGCCGACCTGCTCGCCGGCGAGGTCCGGGGGAGCGCCCGGCGCTCGGTACTGGTCGTGCTCGGCAGCCTCGTGGGGCTGCTGGTCGCGGTGGGCATCGCCGTCGTGGCCGCAGGGCTCCGCACGGCCGACCCCGAATCGGCCAGGGCCGTCGTCGTGCCGGTCGGCACACTCGCCACGTTCGGCTTCACGGTCGTCCCGCTCGTGGTCGGTCGCAGCGACCAGTTCGACCCGCGGCGCTTCGCCGTGTTCGGGATCGGGCGGAAGGACCTCACGGTCGGCCTGTTCGTTGCGGGACTCGTCGGTGTGCCGGTCGTCGCCGTGGCGATCGTCGCCGTCGGGCAGTCCGTCACCTGGATGCGCGGAGGCGGCACCGCCGTGCTCGGCGTCGTCGGAGGCCTGCTGGCCATCGCGACCTGCGCACTGCTCGTCCGTGTCGGGTGCACGGCCGGCTCCCGCCTCATCGGCCAGCACCGGACCCGGGACGCCGGCTGGCTCGTCGCGCTCGTCATCGTGGTGCTCGGCATCCCCACCGTGTCGCTCCTCCTCGACAGCGGCTGGATCGACCCGGTCGGTGTCGAGACGCAGCGGGTCGCGGGCATCGCGGGCTGGACGCCGTGGGGTGCGGCGTGGGCCGTCCCGGCGGACGTCGCCGTCGGTGACGTCGGTACCGGGCTCCTCAAGCTCCTCGTCGCGGTCGCTGTCCTCGCCCTCCTCGCCTGGGCGTGGTGGGCGCAGGTAGGACATGCGCTCGAGACCGTGGAGACCCGGACGCGGAGCCGCCGGTACCGCGGGCTCGGGTGGTTCGACCGCCTCGGGTCGACACCGGTCGCCGCGGTCGCGGCACGCGCCCTGACCTACTGGGGTCGTGACCCCCGCTACCGGACCTCGTACCTCGTCCTCGTGTTCGTCCCGATCGTCGTCATCCCGCTCGGGGTCGCCGGCGTGCCCTGGCACTGGACCGCGCTCGTGCCGCTGCCGCTGATGGCGCTCATCGCCGGGTTCCTGCCGCACAACGACGTGTCGTACGACAACACCGCCGTGTGGTTGCACGTCGCCTCCGGCGCGACCGGGTGGAGCGACCGCCTCGGCCGGGTCGTCCCCGTCCTGACCGTCGGGCTCCCGGCGCTCGTCGCGGGTTCGGCCGTGTCCGCGTGGCTCTTCGGCGACTGGATCGCGTTCCCGGTGCTGACCGGGGTCGGCGCCGCCGCGCTCCTGTCGGGCCTCGGGCTGTCGAGCGTCGTGTCCGTCCTGCTCCCGTACCCGACGGTCCGGCCGGGCGACCACCCCTTCCAGCAGCCGCAGGCGGCCGGGGTCACCGCGACCGTCGCACAGTCGGTCATGGTGATCGGGACGGTGCTGTGCTCCGTGCCGGCCGGATGGCTCGGCGTCCTCGCCCTCCGCGACGGTCCCGACCCGTGGGCGGTCGCGACGGTCGTCGTCGGTGCGGCCGTCGGCGTGCTGGTCCTGGTGGTCGGCGTGGCGGTCGGTGGCCGCGCCTTCGACCGCCGAGGGCCGGACCTGCTGGCAGCCGCCCAGCGCAACTGACGCCCGGCGGACCCGCCGACCGGCGCGACCCGACGGTCGCCCCCGGCGCAGCGCGGCCGCCGACCGACGCGACCCGACGGTCGCCCCCGGCGCAGCGCAGCCGCCGACCGACGCGACCCGACGGTCGCCCCCGGCGCGACGGCACCGGACAACGGCCGGGAGGCGCGTGGCGGCCCCGCCCCGCGCCTCCCGGCCGACCGTCCGTCGCGGCCCGGACGCGCGCGTCGTACCCTGGACCCATGAGCATGACGGAACCCGGTGGCGGCCTCGACGTGATGGACCGCGAGCTCGAGAAGCTCCTCGAGGACGAGGGCATCGAGCCCGGCGATCACGAGCGGTTCTCGCACTACGTGAAGAAGGACAAGATCCTCGAGTCGGCGCTCAGCGGCAAGCCCGTCAAGGCGCTGTGCGGCAAGAAGTGGATCCCCGGGCGCGACCCGGAGAAGTTCCCGGTCTGCCCCGATTGCAAGAAGATCTACGAGCGCATGAAGGCGGAGTAGTCCGCCGAACGACACGATCGCCGGTCAGATGACCAGCGTGGGGATGGCCGGGTCGCCCCGTCCGATGCGAGCAGCATCGGCAGGGAGCTCGGCCTTCGCCATCCGGTGGTGCTTGCGGGCCGCCTCCACGCCGGCGCTCCCGAGGAAGGCCGGGTCGACCTCGCCGTCCGTGACCACCGGGACGAGCAGCGGCCGTTCGTCCGGCCCGACCGCGCCCTGGGTCAGGACCACCTCGGCGGTGGCCACGCCGTTGCGGAGCCGCCGTCCGGCCTCCTTGCGGCCGCCGGTCGACGCCTTGTCGGCGGACTTCTTCGCGACCGGGACCCAGGCCTCGTCAGCGGCGTCGCGGTGTGCCACGAGCTTGAACACCATGCCGGCAGCCGGGTGCCCGGAACCGGAAACCACCGAGGTGCCGACGCCGTAGGAGTCGACCGGCGCTGCCCGGAGCGCCGCGATCGTGTACTCGTCGAGGTCGTTCGTCACCGTGATCTTCGTCCCGGTGGCGCCGAGCCGGTCGAGCTGCGCGCGGACCGCGGCGACGACGGACGGCAGGTCGCCGGAGTCGATGCGCACGGCACCGAGCTTGCCGTCGGTGAGGCGGACCGCGGTGTCCACGGCCGCTTCGATGTCGTAGGTGTCGACGAGGAGGGTCGTCCCCTCGCCGAGGGCGTCGAGCTGGGAGCGGAACGCGGCCTCCTCCGAGTCGTGCAGGAGCGTGAACGCGTGCGCGGCGGTGCCCATCGTCGGGATGCCCCACGTGCGACCGGCCTCGAGGTTGCTCGTCGCGCCGAACCCGGCGATGTACGCGGCGCGGGCGGCGGCGACCGCGTTCCACTCGCCCGTGCGGCGGGAGCCCATCTCGGCGAGGGGGCGGTGGTCGGCGGCGGACACCATGCGCGCGGCGGCGCTCGCGATCGCGGAGTCCGCGTTGCAGATGCTCAGTGCGAGGGTCTCGAGGACGACGGCCTCGGCGAAGGTGCCCTCGATCTGGAGGACGGGCGAGTTCGGGAAGAAGACCTCGCCCTCGCGGTAGGCGCGGACGTTCCCGGTGAAGCGGTAGTCGGCGAGCCAGTGTGCCGTGCCCGCGTCGATGACGCCGCGGTCGCGGAGGAAGCCGATCTCCTCGTCACCGAAGCGGAAGTCGCCGAGTGCGGTGAGGAACCGGCCGAGGCCCGCCGCGACGCCGTAGCGGCGTCCGTCCGGCAGCCGTCGGGTGAACACCTCGAACACGCACCGACGGTCGGCGGTGCCGTCCTTCAGTGCGGCGTCCACCATGGTGAGTTCGTACTGGTCCGTGAGGAGCGCGCTGGTCACCTCCCCGACACTACGGCAGGGGTCGGTCGGGAGGCGCGGGTTGCGTCGGGTGGTCGGGGCGCGTCGGACGCTGGCGCTGTGTCGGGTGCTGGGGCCGCGTCGGGCGCTCGGGCCGCGTCGGGCGCTGGCGCCGGCCGCAGCCGGGTGGTCGGGCTGTGGCGCCAGGGCGGCGTGCGAGGTTTCGCACACGGTGGCACCTTTCGCGGGTCGCACGGTGTGTGCGGCCTCGCACGGTGCGGCGCCCCCTCGCACGGTGCGAGGGGAGCGCCGGGCGCACCTCGCACGGTGCGAGGCGCGGTCGCGGGGCGACGGAGCGTGCGAGGTTCCGCGCACGGTGGCACCTTTCGCGGGTCGCACGGTGTGGGGAACCTCGCACCGTGCGGGGCCTGCCTCGCACGGTGCGAGGCAGGAGCCGCGCGGGCCCCGCACGGTGCGGCGCCGGACGGGAGGCACGGGCCGTGTCGGACGGTCGGCTCGCGTCGGTACGCTGGTCACCGTGACGGATGCACCGATCGGAGTCTTCGACAGCGGGGTCGGTGGGCTGACGGTGGCGCGGGCGATCATCGACCAGCTGCCGCGGGAGAGCATCCGGTACGTGGGGGACACGCTGCACTCGCCGTACGGCCCGAAGCGCATCGCGGACGTCCGCCGCTACGCCCTCGAGGTGATGGACGACCTCGTGGAGGAGGGCGTGAAGGCCCTCGTCATCGCGTGCAACACAGCGTCCTCCGCGGTGCTCCGCGACGCCCGTGAGCGGTACGAGCAGGCGTACGGCATCCCGGTGGTCGAGGTCATCCAGCCCGCCGCCCGAGCCGCCGTCAAGCAGACCCGCACCGGTCGCGTCGGCGTGATCGGCACGGTCGGCACCATCGCCTCGCGCGCCTACGAGGACGCCTTCGCGGTCGCTGCCGACGTCACCCTGTCGCTCGCCGCCTGCCCGCGGTTCGTCGAGTTCGTCGAGGCCGGCGACACCTCGTCCCCGGCGCTCCGCACGGTCGCCGAGCAGTACCTGGCACCGATCCGGGCCGCCGACGTCGACACCCTCGTGCTCGGCTGCACGCACTACCCGCTCATGTCCGCCGCGATCCAGTACGTCGTGGGCCCGGACGTGACGCTCGTCTCGAGCGCCGAGGAGACCGCGAACGACGTCTACCGGCGCCTCGTCGAACACGGACTCGAACGCACCGCACCGGAGCCGCCGACCTACGCCTTCGAGGCGACCGGCGACGACAAGAACGGCTTCATCCGGCTCGCCCGGCGCTTCCTCGGACCCGAGGTCTCGAGCGTCGGCCACCTCCAGACCGGGGCCATCCTGCTGCCCCACACCGAAAGGACCCCATGAGCACCCGCATCGACGGCCGCAGCGCCTCCGACCACCGCCCCGTCACCATTCGGAGCGGGGGTGGAGCACGCAGGCCGAGGGCAGCGCGCTCATCGCGTTCGGCAACACCAGGTGCTTCTGCACGGCGTCCTTCACGAACGGCGTCCCGCGCTGGCTCGCCGGCAAGGGCACCGGGTGGGTCACCGCCGAGTACTCGATGCTGCCGCGCTCGACGAACGAGCGGATGCAGCGCGAGTCGATCAAGGGCCGCGTCGGCGGGCGGACCCACGAGATCTCCCGGCTCATCGGCCGTTCCCTCCGGGCCGTCGTCGACACCAAGGCACTCGGCGAGAACACCCTCGTGATCGACTGCGACGTGCTGCAGGCCGACGGCGGGACCCGGACGGCATCGATCACCGGCGCGTACGTCGCCATGGCGGACGCGATCGAGTGGGGCCGCGACCGGGGGTTCATCGCCAAGAAGGCCACCCCGCTGACCGACAGCGTGCAGGCCATCTCGGTCGGCATCGTCAAGGGAGAGCCGATGCTCGACCTCGCGTACACCGAGGACTCGGCGGCCGACACCGACATGAACATCGTCACCACCGGCTCGGGGAAGTTCATCGAGGTCCAGGGCACCGCCGAACACGCGCCGTTCGACCGGGACGAGCTCAACACGCTGCTCGACCTGGGGCTCGCGGGCAACGCGTCGCTCGCCGCGATCCAGCGCGAGGTGCTGGGGCTGACCTCGTGACCGAGCGTCGCGTCGTCCTCGCCAGCCACAACGCCGGCAAGCTCGTCGAACTCCGGGACATCCTCGGCGACGCCCTCGGGGCGGGCGTGGAGCTCGTCGGCTACGACGGCCCGGAGCCGGTCGAGGACGGCGACTCGTACGCCGCGAACGCGCTCATCAAGGCGCGTGCCGCGGTCGCGCACACGGGGCTGCCGGCACTGGCCGACGACTCGGGCATCGCGGTGGACGCACTCGACGGCGCCCCCGGCATCCATTCGGCCCGGACGCCG
>NZ_BACW01000501.1:0-3451 GCF_000333315.1 Curtobacterium sp. B8 | reverse complement strand
CGAGCCGCACGTGTCAGTCGCGGTCCGCGTCCTCGCGGACGAGGGCGGCCGTGACCGGCCGCGAGAGCACGAGCGTGATGGCGAGCAGCGCGGGGATGAGCAGGAGCCAGCCGAACCAGGCGACGCGGAAGACGCCCTGGAACGCGCCGATCGCGAGCGCCCCCTGCAGGACCTGCCAGACGACGATCCCGGAGCGGACCCAGGGGCGGCGGTTCCGGAGGCCGACGAACAGCGAACCGAGCCACAGGGCCGCGATCGCGGTGAGGATCGTCAGCGCGATGCCGGAGGCGAGACTCGACGCCGGCGAGGTGACGAGCTCGACGAGGAGCCAGACGGTCACGGCGGCCAGCGCGAGGAACTCGAGCCCGAGGACGACCTGCAGCACGCGGAACGCGGGCGAGGGCTGCCCAGGGTCCGCGGACCCGGCGGGTGTGGTGTCGTGCACAGCGATCCTCCAGCGTCGGAACCCTTGATTTGGCCCTACCAGTATGGAACGATATTCGAGGTCGTTTGGACGGCACGATGTGGTGCGCGTCTCCCGCGGTTCGACGCTCCTCCCCCGAGCGTTCAGCGGGCGTCAGACTCGCTTCCAGCGGATCCCTCCCCCACAGGGTGTCCCCTCATGCTCAGCATGCCCAGCGTTCCGATCCCCGAACTGCGGCCCACGGCTGCCGTTCGAGCATCGACATCAAGGAGCACCACACATGGACTGGCGTGACCAGGCAGCTTGCCTCACCGCGGACCCCGAGCTCTTCTTCCCGGTCGGGAACACCGGCCCCGCAGTGGACCAGATCGAGAAGGCGAAGTCCGTCTGCGCCCGGTGCACCGTCACCGAGATGTGCCTGCAGTACGCCCTCGAGAACAACCAGGACTCGGGCGTCTGGGGTGGCCTCAGCGAGGACGAGCGTCGTGCGCTGAAGCGCCGAGCCGCTCGCGCTCGTCGCGCCTCCTGACACAGGTCGCCTGAAGCCCGTCACCCCGGTGGGGTGGCGGGCTTCGTCGTGTGCGGGCGGGGCAGGTGCCGGCGCCCGGGTGCGCGCCGGTGCGCCCGGGTGCGCGCCGGTGGGCGCCGGTGCGCTTCGTGCGCGCCGGTGCCCTTCGTGCGCGCACAACTAAAGTCGAACGGCACCGCGGTTTCCCGTGGTGCCGTTCGACTTTGGTTGCGCAGCGCAGCGCGGCTGCGCGGGCGATCAGGCCGCGGGCGACCGGGTGAGCCAGCGGAACGGGATCGAGATGCCGACCTCGGTACCGCTGCCCGTGAGCGTGTGCCAGTCGATCGTCCCGCCGAGCTCGCCCTGGATGAGCGTCCGGACGATCTGCGTGCCGAGTCCCGACCCGACCTTGCCCTCGGGCAGACCACGGCCGTTGTCGCGCACCTGGATCTCGAGGTGGTCGTCGTGGCGATCGGCGACGATCTCGACCTCGCCGTCGCGACCGTCCAGCCCGTGCTCCACCGCGTTCGTCACGAGCTCGGTGAGGCCGAGCGCGAGCGGAGTGGCCGCCTCCGAGGGCAGGACCCCGAACTCGCCGGTCTTCTTCGGGCGGACGGTGGTGTTGTGCGACGCGGCGACCTCGGTCACGAGCTTGAGGACCGAGTCGAACACCTGGTCGAAGTCGACGTTCTGG
Organism: Curtobacterium sp. B8; assembly: GCF_000333315.1. Classification (NCBI taxonomy): domain Bacteria; kingdom Bacillati; phylum Actinomycetota; class Actinomycetes; order Micrococcales; family Microbacteriaceae; genus Curtobacterium; species Curtobacterium sp. B8. Next base: position 1,825 of record NZ_BACW01000501.1, on the reverse strand, counting down.
CTGAGCCCGGTCGACAGGGTGTCGTGGACGACCGCGATCGCCGCGACCCGGCGCATGGCGTTCTGCAGGGACGTGCGGGCTTCGTCCGAGTGCGTCCGGCGAGCCTGGATCCGGAGCAGGGACGCCACCGTCTGCAGGTTGTTCTTGACCCGGTGGTGGATCTCACGGATCGTCGCGTCCTTCGTGATGAGCTCGCGCTCCTGGTGCCGCAGCTCGGACACGTCCCGGCAGAGCACGATCGCTCCGATGCGCTCCCCGTGGTCGCGGAGCGGGATCGACCGCAGCGAGACCGTGACGCCCTTCGCCTCAACGTCGGCACGCCAGGGCGCACGGCCGGTGACGACGAGGGGCAGTGACTCGTCGACGTCGAGCTTCGAGCCGATGAGTTCGGTCGTCACCTCGGCGAGGGACTTCCGTTCGAGCTCACCCTCGAAGCCCATGCGGTTGAAGGCGCTGAGCCCGTTCGGACTGGCGAACGTCACGACGCCGTTCGTGTCGAGCCGCAGCAGTCCGTCGCTCGCGCGCGGTGCCCCACGACGTGGGCCGGCGGGGGCACCGAGGTCCGGGAAGTCGCCCGTGGCGATCATGCCGAAGAGATCGTTCGCGCTCGCGGTGAAGTTGAGCTCCTGGCGGCTCGGCGTCCGCATCTCGTCCTGGTTCGAGTGCCGGGTCACGACCGCGATCGGCCGGTCGGTGGTCTCGGCGCTGTTCGCACTGAGCCGGCGCAGGACCGGGATCGCGCGGACCCGGGTCGGGGTGTCCTCGTACCAGTCCGGCTCCGCGGAGTCGACGACGCGGCTCCCGGCGAAGCAGTCGGTGACCTGATCGCGCCACTCCTCGCGGATCTCCTGACCGACGATGTCGCGGTAGAAGAGCGTCGCGGCCGAGCTCGGGCGGGCGTGGGCGACGGCGACGAAGGTCCCGTGCTCGGCAGTGGGGACCCAGAGCACCATGTCGGCGAACGAGAGGTCAGCGAGCAGCTGCCAGTCCCCGACGAGCAGGTGGAGCCACTCCACGTCGGCTTCGGAGGAACGGCCTTGCGCGAGGACGAGGTCACTGAGGGTCGACACGAGCCAAGTCTAGGTGCCGCCCTGTGTGGACAGATCCGCGTTGTCCACAGCCCTTCCGCCGCAAACATTCTGGATGTCGCACGGGAAATACGCTCGGCCGGAACGAAAGGGGCCGGGGTGGCGCGAGGAGCAGTACAGCGGGACGACGAGGGGCAGGACCGGGCGGAGACCGTCGCCGAGCCGACACTCCACCTCGTCGCCCGGGAAGCCGACCGGCCGGCCCAGCCGCCGGAGGGCCAGCCGCCGGTGGCCCTGGACGTCCAGCCGCTGGTCGCCGCGCTCCCGGATCCACGACAGACCGCGCGGGCACTGGCGCTCTGCGTGGTCGAGATCCTCAGCGGCGCACGCGAGGTCGACAGCATCGCACGGTGGGTCACCGAGGACGTGCACCGGCACCTCCAACAGCGTGCGGCCGTGGCGGCACGGAACCGCTCGGCGACACGACGCCCCCACCGTCGTCCGTCGCTCCGTGCCGGCAGCGTGGTCGCGTGCTCCCCCGCGGACAACGTGGTCGAGGCGACGGTGGTCGTGCACGGGCGGAGTCACGCGCGCGCCGTGGCGATCCGACTCGAGGTGCGGAACGCCCGCTGGCGAGCGACGGCGGTCGGCGTGTTGTGAGCCGCGCAGGCGGGGCGTCGGCGCGAGTCTCGTGGCCAGCGACACTGCTCGGGGTCCGGGACGCGCACAGTGTCGCGGAGCGCGAGTCTCGGGTCCGGCAGCGCGGAGCGGCGGACGACTCGGACGGACGGACGGGA
>NZ_BACW01000502.1:0-8500 GCF_000333315.1 Curtobacterium sp. B8 | reverse complement strand
GGTCGGCGCCGCCGCGGCACCGTACGTGTCGTTCGAACCGAAGGCGACCAAGGCGCTCGAGACCGACGCCGAGCAGTACGTCTCGGACCTCATCGACGAGTGCGCCACGAAGACCGACATCGGCTACTCGGACGGCTGCCCCTGGTACGGCCCGTACGACGCCGACGGTGCCGTGCAGTACACGGTGGAAGCGGAGCCGGAGCTCTCGGTCGAGACCTCCGGGAGCGGCTACGTCGAGGTCCGGAGCACGAAGGACGGCACGGTCGCGTACTCGTACCGTGACTACTTCGGCGACGCCCAGAAGAGCGAGGACTCGTTCGACGTCGACGTCTACCTGAAGGTCGAGGACGGCAAGCTCGTCTCCGCCTACTGACGCTGACAGCACGTCCCGCACGACGGCCGGCCTGGGGAACCAGGCCGGCCGTCTCAGTACGCTGGCGTGATGGTCATGACGAGGGCGTGGCGCAACGGCGCCGCCGCGGAACGCGACTTCCCCGTCGAGCGGGTCTCCGACCTGGTCGCCGAGCCCGACACGTTCGTGTGGGTGGACCACACGGACCCGCGTCCGGACGAGCTCGCCGACGTCGAGGAGGAGCTCGGCGTGCACGCGCTCGCGGTGGAGGACGCACTCGAGCGCGGCCAGCGACCGAAGCTCGACCGGTACCGGGAGAGCCTCTTCCTCGTCGTCTACGACGTCACCGGCCGGACCGACACCGGCGAGCTCGTCAGCCACGAGGTGAAGGCCTTCGTCACGAAGCGCGCACTCATCACCATCCACGGTGCCGACGTGGACCTCAGCGACGTCGAGCACCGGCTCGACGCGAGCGCCGACATCGCCGACCACGGCGTCCCCTGGCTCATGTGGGCGCTGCTCGACACCGTCGTCGACCACGCCTCGGACGTCGTGGAGGACCTCGACCAGGCCGTCAGCGCGCTCGAGGACGACCTCTTCGAGCACGGCAGCAGCAGCGAACGGCAGATCCAGCGGCGTTCGTTCGTCCTCCGGAAGCAGCTCGGGGTGCTGCGGCGCCTCGTGGTGCCGACGCGGGACAGCGTCACGTCGGTCCTGCACGGGGACGCGGAGCTCGTGGTGGACGGCATCCGACCGTACTTCCGCGACGTGCAGGACCACCTCGTGACGATCGCCGACTCGGTCGAGCAGCTCCGCGACGCGGTCGGCAGCGTGCTCGACACGAACCTCGGCATCGCGTCGAACCACCAGAACGTCGTCATGAAGAAGGTGACGGGGTGGGCGGCGATCATCGCGATCCCGACGGCGATCACCGGGTTCTTCGGGCAGAACGTGAAGTTCCCCGGCATGAGCCAGTGGAGTGGGCTGTTCCTGTCGCTCGGCCTGATCGTCGCGACGTCCCTCGTGCTCTACCGGGTCTTCAGGAGCAAGGACTGGCTGTAGGGCCCCAGGGGCACGGAGCCCGTCAGATCCGCAGCGCGAGCACCCCGGCCACGACCGTGAGCGGTGCCACGACGCACCCGAGTGCCATGTACCGCCCCCACGACAGGTGCACGCCTTCGGAGGCGAGCCGCGCGTGCCACAGCAGCGTCGCGAGCGAGGCCCACGGGGTGATGAGGCAGCCGGCGTTCACGCCGACGAGCAGCGCCGCGTAGCGCAGTGCCTCGTGCCCCGCCGCCGGCTCGAGCACCAGGTAGGCGGGCAGGTTGTCGATCGCGTTCGCCGCGACCGCCCCGGCGCCGCCGAGGGCCAGGAGCGATCCGGTGCCGGTGCCCCCGGGCAGCGCGTCGACGATCGGGTCGGTGAGCCCCGTGGTGTGCAGGGTCTCGACGACCACGAAGAGCCCGGCGGCGAAGATGAGCGTCGACCACGGCACGCGCGAGATCCGCAGTTCCGACGGCGCGCGGAAGGCGGCCACGACGACGAGCAGCACCGCGGCGACGACCGCGGCGATCCACACCGTGACACCGGCCGTCAGCGCGACGACGAGCGCGACGAGCACGGCGGAGGCGGACCAGAAGAACACCGGGTCCGACGCGCGCCGGACCGACACGGGTGTGTAGCGCCCGAACAGCTTCCCGCGGAAGACGACGAGGAGCACCGCGCACGGGATGACGACCCCGGCGAGCGCCGCCCACAGCATGAGACCGGCGAAGGGGATCGGCCCGTCGAGTCCGATCCGGTCGACCGCGAGCAGGTTCGTGAGGTTCGACACCGGCAGCAGCAGCGACGCGGTGTTCGCGAGCCACACGGTGGTCAGCGCGAACGGCATCGGCGGCAGTCCCACGCGGCGCGCGAGCGTGATGACGATCGGGGTCAGGAGGACCGCGGTGGTGTCGATCGACAGGAACACCGTGCAGACGACGGCGAGCACGACGACCGCTGCCCAGAGTCCGATGGTCCGGCCGCCGCCGACGCGGGCGGCGAGGTCGGCGAGGCGGTCGAAGACCCCGGCGTCCGCGGCGAGCTCGGCGACGATGGTCAGCCCGAGGACGAACCCGAGCACCGGGACCACCCGGTCGGCGAGCTCGGCGAGGTCGGACAGGGGCAGGAGCCCGAGGGCGACGCAGACCGCGCCGACCACGAGCAGGACTCCGCCGATGACGGCCTGACGCACACTGACTCCTCACGAGCGCGCCGGCGCAGGGTGACCGGCGGCGCTCCAATGTAGCGGCCGGTAGCGTGGACGGGACGACCAAGAGGAGGAACCCGTGCGGAAGTTCATGTTCAGCGGTGCCGTGTGGAGCTCGATCATCAGCGGCTACAGCGTGCTCCAGACCACCCGGCAGGGCCCGCGCGACTGGCGCCTCGCGCTCACCTGGGTGGCGTGGCTCGCGACGACGATCGTCGCGATCGGCACGGTCGTCGAGGACGACCGCGCCGTGAAGGCGCGGCAGCCGTAGGTCGCGGACGCGACCGGCAGACGGACGGGAGGCACGTGGCGGGTCCGCCACGTGCCTCCTGTCCGTCCAGGGGCGTGTCTACGGCACGTCGGACGGGCGGACGTCGGAAGTGCGGATCGGACCGGTGAACATGGCGGCGCGGTCGTCGTGCTCGCCGCCGAAGAGGGCGGACGACGCCGCCGTCGACGCACCGGGGCGGCGCGGGGACGCGACGTCCTCGACCATGAGCACCCGCTGCACGGGCTGGGCGTCGGGGTGGGTGCGCTGGATCCAGGCGACGAGTTCCTCGCGGACGTAGCAACGCAGGTCGAACAGCGACGGCGCGTCGTGTGCCGTGACGAGCACGCGGACGTGCACGAACCCCTGGACCGCGTCGGTGACCTGGAGCACCTGCACCCGGCGGTCCCAGAGCTCGGTGCGCTCGAGGATCCGCTCGAGCTCGACCCGCATGTCGCCCGGCCGGACCCGCCAGTCGAGGTCGAACTCGACGGCGCCGAGCAGTTCGCTGTTCGTCCGGGTCCAGTTCTCGAACGGTGTGCTCGTGAAGTAGGTCGAGGGCAGCACGAAGCGGCGGTCGTCCCAGAGGTGCACGACGACGTAGGTGAGGGTGATCTCCTCGATGCGTCCCCACTGCTGCTCCACCACGACGACGTCGTCGACCCGGATCGACCCGGAGAACGCGAGCTGCATGCCCGCGAAGACGTTGCCGAGGGTCGACTGCGCCGCCAGGCCGGCGATGACGGAGATGAGGCCGGCGCTCGCCAGGACGCTGGCCCCGGCGGCCTCGACCCCGGGGAAGGTCAGCAGGATCGCCCCGACGGCGATGATCACGAGCACGGCGACGGTGAGTCGGCGCAGGACCAGGACCTGGGTCTTGATGCGCCGCGCCACGCGGTTGTCCGGGACGTCGGTCCGGTACCGGTGCAGGCCGAGGCTCTCGAGGAAGATCGCCACCTCGCACGCCAACCAGCAGCCGGTGCCGATCACCGCGATGAGGAACACGTGCGAGACGTCGTCCCGCCACGGGTAGGCCCTCGTGTCCGGGATGCTGGTCGCGAACGCCGTCCACAGGAGCGCGACGAGCAGCACCGTGCGGAACGGGTGCTTCGTGCGGCGGGAGAGGACGGCTGCCCAGCGTTCCCGGCGTGCGAGCGACCGGAACACCAGGTGGGTGACGAGCGCCGAGACGGCCGTGACGAGCAGGGCGAACCCGATCGCGACGAGGAGTCGGAGGAGGATGTCCATGCCCTCCATGCAACCAAGACGGCTGTGTCCCCGCTCCAGCCGGGCGGGGTCGTGTGCCACCGGCGGTCGCGGACCCCTGTAGCGTGTCGCGCATGACAGCGCAGAACGACACGGGGACCCGTCGCGCTCCCGCGAACGACTTCTCGCACGAGCAGGAGGGTTACCAGCACGGTCTGAAGCCCCGGCAGTTGCAGATGATCGCGATCGGTGGAGCGATCGGTACCGGGCTCTTCCTCGGGGCCGGCGGCCGGCTCAACTCCGCGGGTCCCGCACTCGCGATCACCTACCTCGTCGCCGGCGTCTTCGCCTTCTTCATCCTCCGCGCCCTCGGCGAGCTCGTGCTGCACCGTCCCTCGTCGGGGTCGTTCATCTCGTACGCGCGGGAGTTCTACGGCGAGAAGTTCGCGTACGCGGCCGGCTGGATGTACTTCCTCAACTGGGCGATGACCTCGATCGTGGACACCACCGCGGTCGCGCTCTACATGCAGTACTGGAAGCCGTTCACCTCGGCGCCGCAGTGGCTCATGGCGCTCATCGCCCTCGTGGTGGTGCTCGCCGCCAACCTGGTCGCGGTGAAGGTGTTCGGCGAGCTCGAGTTCTGGTTCGCGCTCATCAAGGTCGCTGCGCTCGTCGCGTTCCTCGTCGTCGCGCTGGTCTGGCTCATCTTCGCGTTCCCGGTCGAGACCGGCGGCCAGGCGGTGCAGACCGGCTTCTCGATCCTGCAGAACAACGGCGGGGTGTTCCCGAACGGCCTGCTGCCCGCGGTGCTCGTGATCCAGGGCGTCGTGTTCGCGTACGCCGCGATCGAGCTCGTCGGCACCGCCTCCGGCGAGACGCAGGACACCGAGAAGGTCATCCCCCGCGCGATCAACTCCGTCGTCTTCCGCATCGCGGTCTTCTACGTCGGCTCGGTCGTCCTGCTGTCGCTCCTCCTGCCGTACACGTCGTACAAGGAGGGCGAGAGCCCGTTCGTGACCTTCTTCTCGTCCATCGGGAACCCGCAGGTCGGGCAGGTCGTCGGGTCGATCATGAACTTCGTGGTGCTCACCGCGGCGCTGTCGTCGCTGAACGCCGGGCTGTACTCGACCGGCCGCGCCCTGCACTCCATGGGCATGAACGGGTCCGCGCCGAAGTGGACCACGAAGATGTCCCGCGGCGGCGTCCCGTACGCCGGCATCCTGCTCACCGCGGGGTTCACGGTCGTCGGTGTCGTGCTCAACTACTTCGTTCCGTCGCAGGCGTTCGAGATCGCGCTGAACGTCGCCAGCCTCGGCATCATCACGGCGTGGGGCACGATCATCCTCTGCCAGATGAAGCTGCGGAGCTGGGCCAAGCAGGGCCTCGCGAAGGAGCCGACCTTCAGGCTGCCGGGCGCACCCGTGACCGCGTGGTTGACCCTGGCGTTCCTCGCCTCGGTCGTGGTGCTCATGGCGATCGACTGGCCGGTCGGGACGTTCACGATCGCGTCCCTCGTCATCATCATCCCGCTCCTCGTCGTCGGCTGGTTCCTGCAGCGCGACCGGATCCTCCGCATCGCCGCGCTCCGCGAGGGCGTCACCGGGCCCTACCCCGTGACCGGGCGTGACCCGGCGAACCAGGTCCGTCGTGACGGGACGGACGACTCCGCGAAGTGACTGTCCGCGGGCCGCGCCGGCCCGCCTGGACGAACGTGACGGGTCCGGCACCCACCGGTAGCATCGGTGGGTGCCGGACCCGTCGCTCGTCCCCTCCCTGGACCTCCAGCTGACCTGGCGCGGCGTCTTCGGCCGTGTGCGCGTCTTCGACGACCGGGTCACCGCCGAGACGAGCTTCTAACGCCCCGTCAGGACCACCGTCCCGATGACCTCGTTCCGGGGGTGGCGCATCGAGCCGTGCGACTTCGACGCGGTCTGCCTCGAGTTCGTCACCGACGACGACACCTACCGGGTCCTGCTCGACACCTCGGAGGAGTCGATCGCCGACCACGCCTTGCGCCGCGTGCTCGGAGCACCCCTCGGGGACTGACGCTCCCCGCCCCGACCCTGACCCAGCCTCCCGGGTCCCGCATCCCGACCCTCGGACGTCGCGACACGCCGGTGCCGGATGCCGACCGCGCGGGTCCGCTCCTGGTGGAATGCGTCCGACACCCAGAGCAGCTGCCCGGTGCGCACGCGACACCGAGGTCGACGTCGACCGTGGCCGGCCGCTCAACCTGAACCCCGGCGTCGCCGGGCTCCGGGACGGATTCGGGTTCCGGCCCGCAGCCCGGCGACGACGGTCAGGCCGGACGCACACGCTCCCGCGGTGTCTGGTGCTCCGGAGGCGTGCGACGGTCCCGCGGTTCGGTGAGATCGTTGCGGAACGACGGGCCCGCTGTCGTGCGACAGCGGCGGTGTCGTACGACGACGGTCGCGTCGTACGACGCCGGTCCCGCTCTCGTACGACAGGCCCGCTGTCGTGCGACAGCGGGCCTGTCGTCGCACAGCGGCCGCTCCGCCCGCCTCGCGCAGCGGCCGCGCCGTCAGACGAGCAGGAGGATCCCCGCGACCACGGACGCGACGGCGATCACGAGCGCGATCACGACCAGGACGAAGTGCACGCGCCAGAACGTGGTCGGCCGCCCTGCAGCGTCGCGCGCACGGGGGTCCTTCGCGACCCGCTGGAAGAAGCGCGGCCAGGCGACGACGTTGAAGACGGCACCGACGAAGAGGACGAGCGCGGCGAAGACGGTCACACGACGATCCTAGGACGCCACGGTGCTCCGGCCCGGCCCGGGCGAGCCTGCGGACGGGGCCCGGCGGTGCTCGGCCGCCCCCAACGCGGCCGAGTCCCGCGCTCGGGCGCCGCATCTCCTGCAGCTGGTGCCCCCGACCCTACACGCGCCGTTCGATCGCGTCGATCCGACGGCGAGGACGCACGACCCGGCACCGGTAGCCTCGGACGCTGTGAGCACCGTGTACCCGTCGACGATCGCGGCGCCGGTGGAGCACGAGATCGTGATCACGAAGTCCCGGTTCATCACGACCGTGGCACCCGTCGCCGACGTCGCGGACGCCGACCGGGTGATCGCCGGGGTCCGGAAGCGCTTCTGGGACGCCCGCCACAACTGCACCGCGATGGTCACCGGGATCCTCGGCGACCAAGCACGGTCCTCCGACGACGGAGAACCGAGCGGCACGGCCGGGGTGCCCATGCTCGAGGTGCTCCGTCGTCGCGGGCTCACGGACGTCGTCGCCGTGGTGACGCGGTACTTCGGCGGGGTGAAGCTCGGCGCCGGCGGACTCGTCCGCGCGTACTCGACGTCGGTCTCCGAGACCCTCGACCGGGCCGTCCTCGTGCAGCGTCGAGCGCTCACCCGCATCGGGGTCGACGTTCCGCACGCCGAGGCCGGACGGATCGACAACGTGCTCCGCGACTGGGTACGGCACCACGACGCGGTGCTGGGTGACACCGGGTACGGGTCCGTCGCGACGTTCGAGCTCTGGGTGCCGCAGGAGCTGATCGGGGCGCTCCGGGCCGACCTCGCGAGCATGTCGGGCGGGGCTCTGGAGCCGCTCGTCGGGGCAGAACGCGTCGTCGACGTACCGACGGGCTGAGCGGGACGGGAGCGCCCGCGACGGACCTGCCGGATCCGACCCTCGTGAACACGTCGGGCGTGTCGCCCCGCAGCCGCCGCCAGCCCCGGGAACGACGAAGGCCCCGGTCCGTTCGGACCGGGACCTTGCTGGTGCACCCCCTGGGACTTGAACCCAGAACCCACTGATTAAGAGTCAGTTGCTCTGCCAATTGAGCTAGAGGTGCGTTCGCTGCGTTCCGTTTGACCGTGCTGCAACGGGAAACAACAATAGCATGGCTTTCGGGTGCTCACGACCACCGGGCACCACGATCGAACAGGAGCACCATGACCGACCGTCTCGCCGCCGGCGACACCGCCCCCGACTTCACCCTCCCGGACCAGGACGGCACGGAGCACTCGCTGTCCGGGCTCCGCGGGAAGAAGGTCATCGTGTACTTCTACCCGGCCGCGTCCACACCGGGCTGCACGACCGAGGCGTGCGACTTCCGCGACAACATGTCGTCCCTGCAGGCAGCCGGGTACGAGGTCCTCGGCGTCTCGAAGGACGAGCTCCCCGCGCTCAAGAAGTTCCAGCACGAGCAGGCGCTGACCTTCCCCCTGCTGAGCGACCCGGACCTCGCGGTGCACAAGGCGTACGGGGCCTGGGGTGAGAAGAACAACTACGGGAAGATCGTCACCGGCACGATCCGGTCGACGATCGTCGTCGACGAGGACGGCTCCGTACAGCTGCCGCTCTACAACGTGAAGGCCACCGGGCACGTGGCCAGCCTGCGGAAGAAGCTCGGCCTGGTCTGATCACCGGACGCGACGCACTGGAGGCCCGGT
>NZ_BACW01000503.1:0-3914 GCF_000333315.1 Curtobacterium sp. B8 | reverse complement strand
GGATGCGCAGGTCCTGCAGTCCACGGGTGGCGGTTGGGAGAAGACGGGCGTCCGGGCCGGGGTGCTCGGCACCCAGCGCTGACCGTCCTCCTGTCGGTCCTGCACAGCAGGCCCGGCCTGGAGGCCCGTCCACCGTCGCGCGCTCGGCCGCCGTCCGGCAGGTGGCCGGGACCACGATCGTCGGGTGAGCCAGCCCAGCACCGCACGCCCGTCCGACACCGCGCCGCCGTCGGACGCGTCCCCGCCGGACGCCACCCCGCCCGCCGTTCCCCCGCCCGCCGTTCCCCTCCTGGCGGCGACCGCACCGCCGCACCGGTCCGTCGACGCCGTGCTCGCCGTCGTCGGTCTCTTCCTGCCGGTCGACTGCGCCGGGTGCGGCAGAGCCGACCGTGCCCTGTGCGATGCCTGCCGCCTCCTCGTCGCACAGCGTCCGCCGCGGGTCCGCCTCGTCGCGGGGGTCCGGACCGATGCGGCGTTCGAGTACGAGGGCCTCGTCCGGACGCTCCTGCTCGAGGTCAAGCTGCGGTCCCGCGTCGACCTCGCGCCGCCGCTCGCCCGGCGGTTCGGCGCGCTCGTGCGCCGGGCGCTCGCCGAGGCGCCGGCCGATCCGCTGCTGCTCCGCGTGCCGCCCTCGACCCGGGGTGCGCGGCGGCGTGGCTTCGACCCGGTGGTGCTGTTCCTCCGGCGGGGTCGGGCGCCGGTCGGTCGTGCGCTCGTGCGCTCGCGGGGAGCCCGGTCGTCGGGCCAGAAGGAGCTCGGCGCGACGGACCGCGTGGCCGCCACCGTCGGGACGCTGCGCGCGGACGGTGTCGCCGGGCGGACGGTCGTGCTCGTCGACGACGTCGTGACGACGGGCGTGACGCTGGCCGAGGCCGTGCGCGCCGTCCGGGCCGCGGGCGGCACGGTCGTCCGTTGCGTGACCGTGGCGAGCGTCGAGGACTGAGCGCCGGCAGGTCCGGGGAGGGGGAGCCACGGTGTCTCCTGGGTGTCCGGTGGGTGTCCATCGGGGAACGCGGAGATGTCGTGACACGTGCACCGGGTCGGGTCTAGCCTCACGACAAGGCGTCAGAGATCGCCGGACGGAGGCGACGCGCCGAAGCGTGGATGGGAGCCGCCACATGGACGTGACGATCACAGGCCGGAACGTCGGGGTCACCGACCGATTCCGGACCTACGTCGAACAGAAGTCCGAGAAGATCGACGCGCTCGCCGACCGGGCCCTCGCCTTCGAGGTGCGGGTCAGCCGTCACAACGAGAAGAGCGGCGGCAGCGGCGGCGAGGACCGCATCGAGCTGACGCTCATCGGCCCCGGGCCGCTCGTCCGGGCGGAGTCGGCCGCTTCGGACAAGTACGCGGCGTTCGACCTGGCGTTCGCCCGGCTGACCGAACGACTCCGACGCGCACGCGACCGCCGCAAGGTGCACCGCGGACGTCACCGCCCGACCTCCGTCGGTGAGGCCTCGGGCACGGCGTTCGAGCACCTCGGCGTCACCCCTGCGGACGGCAAGCTCCTGCAGACCGTCGCCACCGGAGCGATCCCGACGGTGGAGGCCGACACGCAGGACGAGCCCGAGGACGAGGCGTACTGCCCGGTCGTCATCCGCGAGAAGGTCTTCGAGGCCGCGCCGATGACGGTCGACGACGCGCTGTACCACATGGAGCTCGTCGGGCACGACTTCTACCTCTTCGTCGACTCCGCGACCGGACGGCCGAGCGTGGTCTACCGCCGCAAGGGGTGGGACTACGGCGTCATCGGCATCGAGGACCCCTCGTCCGCCGGTGCCCACGCCGTGAGCGAGCCGGCCGCGGCCCTCGCCTGACCCCGTCGGCATCGCCGACGCGACGCCTGTGCGCGGCCCGTTCGCGGGCCGCGCACAGCCGCGTCGCTCCCAGCGTCGGTCGTCGCGGGGTTGCTAGCATGACTGGCTGATCGCATCGCGCAGACGGCGCGAGACGACCTCGTAAGGAGCTCACGTGGCAAACGTGCTGGAGAAGGTCCTCCGCATCGGCGAAGGACGAACCCTCCGCCGCCTGAAGGCCTACGCCTCGGCGATCAACGACCTGGAAGACGACTTCGCGTCCCTCACCGACGAGGAACTCCAGGACGAGACCAAGGAGCTGCGCGAGCGGTACGCCAACGGCGAGACCCTCGACGACCTGCTGCCCGAGGCGTTCGCCGCGGTGCGCGAAGCCTCGAAGCGTACCCTCGGCATGCGGCACTTCGACGTGCAGCTCATGGGCGGCGCGGCCCTCCACCTCGGCAACATCGCCGAGATGAAGACCGGTGAGGGCAAGACCCTCGTCGCGACCACCGCGGCCTACCTCAACGCGATCCCGTCGCGCGGCGTCCACGTCATCACGGTGAACGACTTCCTCGCGTCGTACCAGTCCGAGCTCATGGGCCGCGTGTTCCGCGCGCTCGGCATGACCACCGGCTGCATCATCGCGAACCAGTCGCCGGCGGAGCGTCGCGAGCAGTACGCCGCCGACATCACGTACGGCACGAACAACGAGTTCGGCTTCGACTACCTGCGCGACAACATGGCGTGGCAGGCGTCCGACATGGTGCAGCGCGGTCACTACTTCGCCATCGTGGACGAGGTCGACTCGATCCTCATCGACGAGGCCCGCACGCCGCTCATCATCTCCGGGCCGTCCTCGGGCGAGGCCAACCGCTGGTTCACCGAGTTCGCCTCGATCGCCAAGCGCCTCACCCCGGGTGAGGACTACGAGGTCGACGAGAAGAAGCGCACCGTCGGCGTGCTCGAACCCGGCATCGAGAAGGTCGAGGACTACCTCGGCATCGACAACCTCTACGAGTCGGCGAACACCCCGCTGATCTCGTTCCTCAACAACTCGATCAAGGCCGTCTCGTTGTTCAAGCGCGACAAGGACTACGTCGTCATGAACGGCGAGGTGCTCATCGTCGACGAGCACACCGGCCGCATCCTCATGGGCCGTCGCTACAACGAGGGCATCCACCAGGCGATCGAGGCGAAGGAGGGCGTCGAGGTCAAGGCCGAGAACCAGACCCTCGCCACCGTCACGCTCCAGAACTACTTCCGCCTGTACCAGAAGCTCTCGGGCATGACGGGCACCGCGGAGACCGAAGCGGCCGAGTTCATGTCGACGTACAAGCTCGGCGTGGTCCCGATCCCGACGAACCGTCCGATGCAGCGCATCGACCAGACCGACCTCGTCTACAAGAACGAGAAGGCGAAGTTCGAGCAGGTCGCCGAGGACATCGCGGAGCGGCACGAGAAGGGCCAGCCCGTCCTCGTCGGCACCACCAGCGTCGAGAAGTCCGAGTACCTGTCGAAGCTCCTCGCGAAGAAGGGCGTCAAGCACGAGGTACTCAACGCGAAGAACCACGCCCGCGAGGCCGCGATCGTCGCGCAGGCCGGTCGACTCGGCGCTGTGACGGTCGCCACGAACATGGCCGGCCGCGGCACCGACATCATGCTCGGCGGCAACTCCGAGTTCCTCGCCGTGCAGGAGATGCACGCGAAGGGTCTGTCCCCGACGGAGACGCCGGAGGAGTACGAGGCCGCGTGGGACGACGTGTTCGACCGCGTCAAGGCGGAGATCAAGGACGAGGCCGAGAAGGTGCGCGAGGCCGGTGGCCTCTACGTCCTCGGCACCGAGCGCCACGAGTCGCGCCGCATCGACAACCAGCTGCGCGGTCGTTCGGGTCGTCAGGGCGACCCGGGCGAGAGCCGGTTCTACCTGTCGCTCACCGACGACCTCATGCGCCTGTTCAACTCGGGTGCTGCCGAGAGCCTCATGGGGCGCTCGAACGTCCCCGACGACCTCGCCATCGAGAACAAGCTCGTCGGTCGGGCCATCCGGTCGGCTCAGGCGCAGGTCGAGAGCCGGAACGCCGAGATCCGGAAGAACGTCCTGAAGTACGACGA
>NZ_BACW01000504.1:0-1009 GCF_000333315.1 Curtobacterium sp. B8 | reverse complement strand
GTCGGCGCGCTCNCCGCACTCGTCGCACCACGGGAGCCGGACGATGAGCGCCGACCAGCCCGGGTGGTGGCACCGGAAGTTCGCCCCGCAGGTCCGGTCGGTCGGCCGGGTCGAACGCGCGGTGCTGCTGCGCAGCTCGGTCGTCCTGGCGATCGTCGGCACCCTCGTGTTCGGGACCATGCTCGTCGGCGTCCTGACGCACACGGGCGTCCAGCGCCTGGACGGGCCGGTCGACGCCTGGTTCGACACCCAGCGCGACCCCGACCGTACGAACGTCGCGGTCGTGCTCGCCACCGTCTTCGGACCGGTGGGCATGCCCATCGTCGTGGCCGTCGTGACGGTGACGTGGGCCGTGTTCGCCCGGCACGCCTACCGTCCGCTGCTCCTCGCGTGCGGCATGGTGCTCGGTGTCGCCACGGCGCAGCTCCTCGCGCCGCTGGTCCGGCACCCCCGACCGCCGATCGCCGAGATGCTGCTCGGCCCCGACCACACGTTCTCGTTCCCGTCCGGCCACGTCCTCGGCGCGAGCGACTTCTTCCTCATCGGCGCCTTCCTCGTCGCGTCCCGCAGCCACCGCCGCTGGGTGACGGTCGCCGTGTTCGCGCTGGCGGCACTCATGATCACCGCCCAGGTGGTGAGCCGGCTCTACCTCGGCTACCACTGGCTCACCGACACCCTGTCGTCCGTCGGCCTCTCGATGATGATCACCGCGGTCGCCATCGCGGTCGACACCCGCCTCACCGCGAAGGTCCCCGAGCTCTCGGCGGACCGGAGCGAGACCGGCCCGGCGGCCGCGACGGGCGACCTCGTCCGGTGACCCCACCCGCCGCAGCACGACCGACGGGCCGTGCGGGCCGCCTGCTCCGCAGTGGACGGCTGCTCGAGTGGGCCACCCTCGCCTGGAACGTCGTCGGGGTCGTCGTGCTCGCCACGCTGGTCGCGAAGTCCGGTTCCGTGGCGCTCGCCGGGTTCGGCGCGGACAGCCTCATCGAGATCGGCGCGTCGGCGG
>NZ_BACW01000505.1:0-6294 GCF_000333315.1 Curtobacterium sp. B8 | reverse complement strand
CCCCTCCCGTCCGTCAGGTGGTCGCGTCTAGCTCTTCGACGCCTCGACGAAGTTGCGACGCGGGTCCGTCTCCTTGATGAGCGAGGTCGCGTCGCGACCGGACACCGCTCCGGTGACCCAGCCGATGACGATCCGCGCCTTGCGGTTGAGCGTCGGCATCGCGTACACGTGGTAGGCGCGGTGTGCGAGCCACGCGAGCAGGTTCGTCATCTTGACGCCCTTGATGTTCGCCGCGCCCTTCGCGACGCCGTACGACGCGACGGTGCCGATGGACGGGTGGCGGTACTCCTCGAGCGGCTTGCCCGTGATGGTCGCCACGACGTTGTCGGCCGCGACGACGGCCTGCCGGACCGCGTTCTGCGCGTTCGGCGGGTAGTACGCCGGCTGCTTCTCCGCGGTGAGGTCGGGCACCTGTGCGACGTCGCCGAGGCCCCAGACGCCGGGGACGACCTCGTGCGTCGACTCGTCCTCGACCTGGAGCTTCGCGTTCGCGGCGAGGTGGCCCTTCGGTCCCCGCGGCAGGTCGGTGGCGTCGAGGAGCGGGTTCGGCTTGACGCCGGCGGTCCAGACGAGGAGGCCGGCAGCGAACTCGTCGCCGTCGGAGAGCTTGATGACGCCGCCCTCGGCGCTCGGCATCGTCGTCTTGAGGCGGACGTCGATGCCGCGGGCGCGCAGCGACTCGAGGGTCCACTTCGACAGCTCGGGGCCGACCTCGGGCGCGACACGGTCGAGGGCGTCGATGAGGACCCAGCGGGGGTGCTCCCCCGCGAGCGACGGGTACGTCTTGATGGCGGCCTGCGACACGTCGAACAGCTCACCGATCGCCTCGACACCGGTGTAGCCACCGCCGACGAAGATGCTCGTCAGGAGGCGGCGGCGCTCGTCCTCGTCGCGGGTGGCAGCGGCCTTCGCGATGTTGTCGAGGAGCTTGGCGCGGACGTACGCGGCTTCCTCGACCGTCTTGAAGCCGACGCCGTACTCCTCGAGCCCGGGCGTCGGGAAGGTCCGGGTGACCGATCCGAGCGCGACGACGAGCTGGTCGTAGCCGAGCGTGCGGTCGTCACCGCCCGCGGTCGAGATCGACACGGTCTTGTCCTTCGACGAGATCCCGGTGACCTTGCCCTGGATGACCCGCGTCTTCTTGAGGGCGCGGCGCAGCTCGAAGGTGACGTCCTTCGGCGCGATGTGGCCGCCGGCGACCTCCGGCAGGAACGGCAGGTACGTGTAGTAGGTGTTCTGGTCGACGAGCGTGATGCGCATCGGGACCGTCGCGGCGTGCTTCTGCAGCTGCTTGACGGTCGTGTAGCCGGCGGAGCCGCCACCGAGGACCAGGACGTGCGGGATCGAATCTGCCATGTGTCCGGTCTACCGGAGTTTCCCTGGCGGCGTCACCAAGCCGCGCCGTCGGTCGGCGGGGTCGTCGCTCCGCGGATGGGTACGGTCAGGGCATGACGACGTCGATCTCCGTCCGGTCCGCCACGCTCGAGGACGCCGAACCGATCGCCCTGGTCCACGCGACGTCGTGGCGCGAGACCTACGGCCGCTTCGTGGAGGACCCGGACACCAGCCCGTGGTTCGCCGTCGAGCCGCGGATCGCGATGTGGCGGACGAACCTGACCGAGCACGCGTTCTCCACCGTGGTGGCCCTCGACGGCGACGACCTGGTCGGCTTCGGTGCCGTGCGACCGACGCCGTCCTCGCCGACCGACGAGGACCCGGTGCGGCCGGAGGAGCTCACGATGCTCTACGTGCTGGCGCGGGCGCACGGATCCGGTGCCGGGCAGCGACTCCTCGACGCGGTGCTCGGCGACCGTCCGGCGTCGCTGTGGGTCGCGGAGGACAACCCGCGGGCGCAGGCGTTCTACCGACGCAACGGGTTCGCCACCGACGGGGCGAGGTCGTCGTTCGGCCCGATCGAGCGGTCGGTCCGGATGGTGCGCTGAGCTCCGCCCGCCTCGCTGGTGGGCGCTGTCGCTGGAGGGCGCTCTCCCCGGTCGGCGCTGTCGCTGGTGGGTGCTGTCACTGTTCCGCGCTCGACCGACCGGGCTCGGTGGGCGCGCTCCGGCGACGGTGCTGCAGCAGGTCGGCCGACCGGACGAGGCGCAGCGCGGTCACGAGGACCACACCACCGAGGACGTTGAACACGAGGGTGTACCCGAACCACCCGAGCCACTGGCCGTAGCTGATCGACGCGCCGGCCTGGATGGCGCCGAAGACGAGCAGCGAGTCGAGGATCGAGTGGAACAGCTGGAGGCCGGACAGCAGGAACCCGCCGATGACCGCGGCGACGATCTTCGCCGGGTCGGAGTCCGTCCCCTGCTGCATCCGGGTCACCAGCGTGATCGTGCTGCCGCCGAGGACGGCGAGCACCGCGACCTGCAGCCCGAACGGCGCGTCCACGTAGTGGCGGGCCGACTCCTCGAGTTCGTCGTGCCACTGCGGGAACGCCTGGACGACGAGCCACATGAAGAGCCATCCGCCCGCGAGGTTGGCGACGAGGGTGCCGACCCACAGCCGGAGGAGCTGGCCGACCGTCCCCTCCTTCGCGATGAGCGCGACGATCGGCATCAGGAAGTTCTCCGTGAACAGCTCGCTGTGCGCGAGGTACAGCGCCACCAGCCCGACACCGAACGCGATCCCGGCGAGGAGGTGGTCGCCGGTCGCGTGCAGGACGGCGAGGTACGCCATCACGCCGAGCCCGATCTCGAGGCCGCCGGCGAACCCGGTGGCGAGCACGACCCGCGTCGTCCGCTGCAGCCGTTCGGTGCCCTCCTCGACGACGGCTTCGAAGGAATCGTGGATCTCGTCCTCGACGGGGGCATCAGCACGGCCGACTTCGCGGCGACGTTCTTCGGTCACGGATCGCACGCTAGACCGTGCCGGGCGTGCGTGCCCGGCGTCGGTCGTGCCTGGAGTGCACGCCCCGCGTCGGTCGCAGCTCAGTCTCGTCGGCGGTCGCGGAGGCGCCACCATGCGGTCTCGGCGAGCTCGGGGCCCGTGAACACCCCGTGGGCAGTCCGACGCGACTCGGTGAGCGAGAAGCGGCGCAGCCGGTAGCCCCCGGCGAACCGGTCGATGATGGCCTCGGGCGAGGACTCCGCGTCCCGCTTGACGAGCCACGTCCGGTCGTCGACGGGCTCGATCACGGGAGGGTCACCGCCGTCCGCCGATGCGCGACCGGAGCACGTCGATGCGCTTCTGGATCTGCTCGACGCTCGCCTGCGCCACGGCCGGACCGCCGCTGATCCGTCGGAGCTCCGCGTGGATGGCCCCGTGCGGCTCGTTCGAGTGCCGGGACCAGATGGAGACGAGGCGTGCGAGCTCGGTCCGCTGCTCCTTGAGCGTCATGTACATCGGCCGGCTCTCGTCCGGCGTGGCCTTCGGCATCCCGTCCTTCGCCGGCCGCCCCTTGGAGCGTTTGGCCTGGGACGCCTGGCGGGCGCGGAGCAGGTCGCGCACCTGGTCGGGCTCGAGGAGCCCGGGGATGCCGATGAAGTCGAGTTCCTCGAGCGAGCCGACCTCGCCGCCGGACCCGAACTCGCCGCCGTCGTAGAGCACGCGGTCGAACGACGCCTGCGAGTCGAGGGCCTCGAACGGCTGCACCTCGAGCAGGCTCTCGGACGCGCGGTCCTCGCGGTTGGCCTCGGCGACCATCGCGTCCTCGGGGTTGTACATCCCGTCGTCCGCGTCCTTCGGGCGGTCGAGGGCGTGGTCGCGTTCGAGCTCGAGCGACGCCGCGAGGGCCATCAGGCCTGGAACGCTCGGCAGGAACACGGAGGCGGTCTCGCCACGACGGCGGGCACGCACGAAGCGACCGATCACCTGGGCGAAGAACAGCGGCGTGCTCGCGCTCGTGGCGTACACACCGACGCAGAGCCGCGGGACGTCGACGCCTTCGGACACCATGCGGACGGCGACCATCCAGCGTGAGTCGCCCTCGGCGAACGCTCCGATGCGCTCCGAGGCGGCGGCTTCGTCGGAGAGGACGACCGTCGGCCGCTCCCCCGTGATCTGCGTCAGCATCCGCGCGTACGCCCTGGCCGTCGTCGTGTCCGTGGCGATGACGAGCCCGCCGGCGTCGGGGACGCCCCGACGGACCTCGGTGAGCCGTTTGTCGGCGGCCGTCAGGACCGCGGGCATCCACTCGCCGTCGGGCGACAGGGCGGTGCGCCACGCCTGGGCGGTGATGTCCTTCGTGACCTGCTCGCCGAGCGAGGCCGACATCTCGTCGCCCATGCGGGTCTTCCAGCGCATCTGACCGGCGTAGGCCATGAACAGCACCGGGCGGACGACGCCGTCCTTGAGCGCGCGCCCGTAGCCGTAGTTGTAGTCCGAGATCGAGGTCCGGATCCCCTGCTCGTCGGGCGCGTACTGCACGAACGGGATGGGCGCGGTGTCGGAGCGGAACGGCGTGCCGGACAGCGACAGCCGACGGGTGGCCTTCGAGAAGGCTTGCCGGATGCCGTCGCCCCAGGTGAGGGCGTCGCCGCCGTGGTGGACCTCGTCGAGGATGACGAGGGTCTTGCCGCCGGCCGTGATGCGCTGGTGCACCTCGGGGTTCATGCCGACCTGGGCGTACGTGATCGCCACGCCCTGGTAGTGCCGGCCGAACATGCCGTCGCCGTTCTTGAACATGGGGTCGATCCGGATGCCGACCCGGTCGGCGGAGTCCGCCCACTGGCGCTTCAGGTGCTCGGTCGGGGCGACCACGACGATCCGGTCGACGGTGCCGCGGGCGAGCAGCTCGGTCGCGAGCCGGAGCGCGAAGGTCGTCTTGCCGGCGCCCGGGGTCGCCGCTGCGAGGAAGTCACGGGGCTCGGTCTCGAAGTACTTCGTCAGCGCCTCGACCTGCCAGGCGCGGAGCTTCCTCGCAGTACCCCAGGCGGCGCGGTCCGGGAACGCGGGCGAGAGGTGCTCGGCGGCGGCGTTGCCTGCGGCTTCGGCCTGCGCGGCGGCTTCGTCGTGGGGCCGCGCGGCGGCTTCGTCGTGGGGCCTGGCGGCGGCTTCGTCGTGGGGCCTGGCGGCGTGGCCGTCGGCGGTGGCCGGGCGCTCGATCGGGTTCGACGACGCATCGCCCCACAGCGTGGCGGCCTGCTGCTGGTTCTCGTACTCCGCTGCGCTCACTGCACGCGATTCTACCGTCACCCGGGGTCCTGCCTGGCGTGCGGGGCCCGCTGCTCGGGCGCGCCGCGGACGAGCGAGGCCGGCCGGAGCACGCCCGCGCCGAACCGTGCCGCCACGGCGTCGACCGTGGTCTCGGTGTCCCGCCACGGCGCGTCGTCGTCCCACAGGGCGTTGCTCGCCGCCGCGGGAACGAGGTTCTCGCCACGGACGCCGATGAGCCGGATGCGGTTGCCCGGTCGGTGGAGGACGTCGTAGAGCTCGACGGCTTCGCGGTGGATCCGCTTGGCGACGTCGGTGGGCTCGGCGAGGGTGCGCGACCGGGTGAGCGTCGTGAAGTCGGTGTACCGGACCTTGAGCGCGACGGTCCGCGCCTGCACGTCGGCGCGACGGAGCCGGACGGCGACCTTGTCGGCGAGGCGCAGGAGTTCCCGGGCGACGTCGTCGCGTTCGGTGAGGTCGCGGCCGAAGGTGACCTCGTGCCCGATCGACTTCTCACCGACGCCGGTCTCGACGGTCCGTGGGTCGCGGCCCCACGACAGGTCGTGGAGCCGCTGGCCGCCAGCGGGACCGAGGGCCGCGACGAGCGACGGCAGCGGCGTCGTGGCGAGGTCGCCGACGGTGCGGATGCCCCGGCGTTCGAGGGTCTCCTGGGTCTTGCCGCCGACGCCCCAGAGCGCGGACACGGGCTGCGGGTGGAGGAACGCGACCGTGTCGGCAGCGGGGACGACGAGCAGGCCGTCCGGCTTCGCCCGGCTGGACGCGAGCTTGGCCACGAACTTCGTCGACGCCGCCCCGACCGAGCAGTGCAGCCCGGTCTGCTCGAGGACGGCGGCGCGGATGGCGGTGCCGATCTCCCACGGGGTGCCGTAGAGCCGGATCGCGCCGGCGACGTCGAGGAAGGCTTCGTCGATGCCGAGCCGCTCGACCCGCGGGGTGAAGCGGTCGAACACGGCCATCACGGCGGCGGACTGCTCGCGGTACTTCTCGAAGTGCGGCTCGACGATCACGGCGTTCGGGCACCGCCGCTTCGCGACGGCCATCGGCATCGCGGAGTTCACGCCGTAGCGTCGGGCCTCGTACGTGGCGGCGGTGACCACGGAGCGGTCGGAGTCGTGCCCGACGATCACGGGCAACCCGACGAGGTCGGGACGGTCGAGCAGTCGACGGAGG